>CAXBAZ010000047.1:0-11848 GCA_963973395.1 uncultured Acidimicrobiaceae bacterium | reverse complement strand
GAGGTCGACGAGTTCGAGGCCGCCGGTCTCACCGCCGTGCCGTCGATCTCGATCCGACCGCCGATGGTCGGTGAGAGCCGGGCGAACATCGAATGTGTCGTCACCGGCATCGTCGACATCGGCCATCCGCAGCACGGCAGCGCGCTGGTGATCGGCGAGGCGATCGAGTTCCACGTCGATGCCGAACTGCTCGACGGCACCCGCGTCGACCAGGCTGCCCTGCAGGCGATCGGTCGCCACGTCGGCAGCCTCTACAGCCACAGCACCGACCTCTTCCAGATGGTCCGCCCCGACTGACCGACGACGTACGAACGGGGCGGCGCGAACGGAGCGAACCAGGTTCGCTCCGTGCATTGGCGGAGGTGGACGGGAATCCGCCGGACGACGAGAACCTCGCTGGTAACCCCGCCGACCGGGCAACTGGGACGACATTGAGAGTTTCACTGAGAGGTATTGGCCCCCGCCGGAAGACGCGCCGCTGCGGGGCCCTCGGGCCGGGTGTCGACGTTGGCGACTCCACGGATTTCGGCGCCGTCGGCGAGTGCGGCTCCGGCCCTTCGATGTCGCCACCGAGCTCGACGGTGGAGCTGGAACCTGAGCGCCACGAGGCGGCGGCACGCGAGACTCAGCCCGGCCAGCCCCTCGGGAGTAGGTGACGCGCACGCAAGCCTGCGCACTGCAGCGCGTGTTCGCCGTGCGCAGCAGGCGTACGGAATGCGCCGAGTGTGACTCGCTCGACGGTTGCGCACCGTCGCAAGAACCGGGCCGGGTGGCAGCCCCCTCCTCGTGCGGTTCGACGGGTGGGTCGACCAGTGTCGCCCGCCAGCTCCATCCTCGTCGGCGTCGGCCTGGTCGTCGTATGGCGCCTTATAGGACCACCCGAGCATCAGTGTGATGGTGCCACGTCTTGGGGGGTCAGCGTCGACGTCGTGATGTTCGCTCCCCGCTGATGGTTGGTCAAATGGGTCGTTGATTCCGGGTCGTTGGCGGGCACGAGCTAAGGTTGAATTAGCTTCGGACCAGGTAAAAGTATTTGTAACCGCTTATCGGAATCGTCCACCAGGAGAGTTCATGCGTATCGGCAATCTCGCAGGACGAGCCGTCGTCGTCACAGACGAGGGAGCAATCGATATTCACGCTGCCTCGGGTGGACAGTTCGGCCCGGGTTTGCGAGCCATCTATGACGACTGGGATGCGATAGTAGACTGGATCCGATCGGGTGTAGGGGAAGCCGAGCCATATGATCCTGCCTTACTTCGGTCGCCGTCGCCCGAGCCGCGCCAGGTTTTCGGTATCGGGCTCAACTATCGGGCTCACGCGGACGAGTCCGAGATGCCACACCCGACGTTTCCTCCGACGTTCACGAAGTTCCCCTCGAGCATCACTGGACCCAATGACGTCGTGTCACTGCCTAGCGACAACGTTGACTTCGAGGTGGAACTCGTGGTGGTGATCGGTCGCTACTCCCACCGAGTGCTCGCCACAGAGGCGTGGCAACATGTTGCGGGCGTATGCATCGGACAGGACCTGTCCGAGCGCGTCGTACAGATGAAGCCGCCTCTCCCGCAGTTCAGCCTGGGCAAGTCGTTCCCGGGCTTCGCGCCGATGGGGCCGTGGGTCGTTTCCGTCGACGAACTCGATGATCCCGACGACCTGCCACTTTCGTGTCATGTCAACGGCGAACTGATGCAGGAGTCTCGGTCGAGTGACCTGATCTTCTCGGTTCCCCACCTGTTCGAGATCCTGACGGCGATTACTCCGTTCATGCCTGGTGACGTCATCTTCACAGGTACACCTCAGGGCGTCGGGCAGAGCCGTAGCCCGCAACGATTCCTGCGACCCGACGATGTCGTGGTATCACGTCTCGGCACCCTGTGCGAGATGACCACCAGATTCACCGCTGGCCCCTGATGCGTTGATGTCTCGAAGGGCATACTCGGGGAGCGAGACATCGCCGGCACCGCGATCGTCGCGCTCGCGCCACCTTGCATACGACCGCACAGATCGGGTTCGGCCACTTCCACCGCTGCTTCGGCCACACCGCCTGCGCAGCAGGTCGCACATCGCCAGATCGACCAGCACGATGTAATTGCCGACCTCGACCGTGAGCACCGCTGCCGCATCCGACACACACCGGACTTGGACCAGTGTCGCAGCTGCGATCCGCACCTGGCCGGCCAGTCCCCAACTGCGCGGGATCAGTTCGAACAGCGGCTCCTCAACTCGAACGACGTCGTACATCGTCTAAATGGCAGGGAGCTGATTTACTCTCAGGACGCTCCCCCCGACGTCACGCCACTGTCGGATTCCGAAGCGCCGGAGTGCGACTACCACGGAGGCATCATGGATCGCTTTGTCGGGTCAGATTGGGAACCTCTCGGTATTGAGTCAGCGCTCATGCCTGGTGAACGCGTCGTCGATTCGTTCGAGCGCCTGGGTGAGGTCGGAGTCCGTGTGGCTGCCGGACACATACCAGATGCCTCGGTTCGCAACCCAAACCCCGGCGCTACACAGTGAGCCTGCCAATCGGGCATATTCGGCAGCGTCAGATTGTAGGAGTTCCCGATAGCCGGTCACCTGGTCGGGCCCGCCCCACCGAGCGTGAAAGGCCATTGGAAGGCCCTGCAGCTTGAGCGGGAGTTCATGCCGGTCTGCGAGTTCGGTCAAGCCTTGCATCAGCTGCGAACCATGAGCTCGCATGCGTTCGTATGGCGGATCATCGTCGAGGATCTGGGCAGTGGCGAGCACCGCGGCGCATGCCATGACGGACCCGTTGAAGGTGCCGGAGTGGTTGACGCCATCGGCGAATCGGTCCATGAGTTCGGCGGAGCCCACCAGAGCGGAGACCGGCCAACCAGCGGCGATCGCTTTGCCATAGACGGCCAGGTCGGGGTCGATTCCGGTGACGGCCGCCGCACCCGAACGACCAACCCGGAATCCCGTGATGACCTCGTCGAAGATGAACACCGAGCCATGTCGATCACAGAGTCCTCGCATCAGCTCGAGGTAGCCCTCGGAGGGTCCGATCGCGCCGCTGTTGAGCATGATCGGCTCGGTGATCACAGCAGCAATGGAATCTGCGTGATCGTCGAAACACTGCTGCAGTGCATGAGGATCGTTCCACGGAAGCACGATCGCCTCGGCGAGATGGTCCGGGTGCTGCCCATCGCTGGCCGGGCCACTTCGTGTGCCGTCGAATCCAACGAGTGTCGAGTCGTACCAGCCGTGATAATGACCCTCGAAGCGGATGTGACGCCTTCGTCCCGTTGCTGCTCGAGCGAGTCTGAGTGCTGCGTGCACCGACTCTGATCCTGATACTCCGAAGCGGATGCGTTCTGCCCACGGCAACGCGGCGAGCACGGCTTCGCCGGCCTCGATCTCCAACCAATTCTGCGCGCCGTAGACCATGCCCTTCTCCACGGAGCGAGCGACGGCGTCGTTCACGGATCGGGGGGCGTGTCCCAGGAGGTTCGGACCTTGGCCGAGCAGATAGTCGACGTAGTCGTTTCCATCAACGTCGGTCAGGCGAGGTCCATGAGCTCCCGCGAAGAAGATCCGCGGGGTTGCCAGCCGCACGTTGGAGTGGACCCCGCCAGGGCTGACGCTCAGGGCGCGCTCGAAGAGCTGCTTCGATGTTGTCGTCGTCCTCGACGCGGAGAGTCCCACTGCTGCCTCCCCGTCGGTGCGTTCCGGGTTCACCAGGTGCTCCATCCGCCATCGACGACGATGTCGGTTCCGGTGACATACGGTGAGCCCGGGCCGGCCAAGAACAGGACCGCAGCTTCGAGATCGGTCGCACTTCCGAAGGTCGCGGTCGGGATCTGCTGTGCGATGGCGTCTGCGACTGCTGTGTCGACCAATGGCGATGGAAACATTCCGGGACTGAGTGTGTTCACGGTCACGCCCGTGCGTGCGAGCTGCACGGCCATGAAGCGTGTCAGCCCGATCAACGCGTGCTTGCTGGCGAAGTAGGAGGCGATGTCGAGTCCGAGCCCGGGATACCCGCGCTCGTCGCCTGCGTTGCTTCCGTAGACCGAAGCAACGTTGATGACGCGACCCCAACCACGCTCGACCATTCCCGGCACGAAGCGTTGCATCAGGCGCAGCGGTGCCTCGACGTTGACGCCGCAGACCTCACGCCACCGATCCAGGGTCACGGTCGACCAATGGTCGCGAAGTGCGTAGCCAGCGTTGTTCACGAGAACATCGACGCGGTCCACCACATCGGCGATTCGGTCGATGTCCGCGTCCATGGTGATGTCGGCCTGCACGAACTGGATGTCGAGTCCGAGTTCGAGCAACTCGGCGGCTGTGGTCTCGAGCGGCGCCATGCGTCGGCCGCAAATGGTGACGTTCGCGCCGGCTCCGGCGAGCGCGTAGGTCATCTGGCGTCCAAGGCCAGCACCGCCGCCGGTCACGAGCGCTGTCCGACCCTCCAACGAGAAGAGGTCACCGAGCGATGTGGTCGGCTGATACTGAACATCCAGCGTCATTTCCGATTCCTTTCTGGTTCGACTGTGTTCGTTGTAAGATGCGCCGGTGGAGGGCCTCGGCTGCCTCGACCAGGCACGGGTCGTCGGTGAACGTGCGTGAGACGAGGCCACTGATGTTGCTCACGAGGCGGAGCTCGAATCCGGAGCCGAGTAGTGCCGCCCCGTCGCAGGCGTCGATGTCGGCGAGTTGACACTCACGTTCGTGACACAGGCCGGCTTCGAGCAGAGCTCGCCTGGTGATGCCGTCGAGGATCCCTGCCGAGATCGGTGGAGTGAAGAGCTGGCCGTCGACCGTCCAGACGAACGTCATGAACGGTGCTTCCATGACCTGTGCAGTATCGGCATCGACGAACAGCGCTGTGTCGTGTCCGGACTGTTGCGCGAGCCTGTGAGCGAGGATGTTTGCGCCGTACGACAGCGACTTGATCCCGCTCATGAGCGGCGAGACTCGATGTTCGATCGCCAACAGGCCGAAGCGTTCGGGGAACGGACCGTTTGGCTCCTCGTACACGATTCGTCGCCCGAATCGAGTGACGATGACGCGTATCGCCATATCGGGAGCGCACAGCTGAGGGATCTCAGCGCACTCGCGTGCCAGTGCGTCGACGTCATAGTCGATCATCAGTCGCCGAGCGCCACGGTCGAGGCGTTCCAGGTGCTCGTCGAGCGCGAATGGAGTGTCTCCGTACAGTTGGAAGACCTCGAAGACGCCGTCACCGCGGTGGAAGCCGGGGTCGACGACCTCGACCGACACGTTGCCGACGGTGGTCACCTCGCCATCGACGATGGCGACCATGTCGCGCGGATCCATCACAGGATCTCCGAGATCTCGACCTCGCGGCCCTCGTTCACGGAACGCAATGTCGCCTCGATCATGGCGACCCCAACGAACCCGTCGTGGAATGTCGACGTCGGTGGCACGGCCCCGAGGATGGAATCGACGAATGTTCGCATCGGGCCGTAGATGAAGTGGTCGAGTTGGCCGTACCGGTTCGGCTCTCCGACCTCGACCCAGGGGAAGTCGAGGCGATCGTTGCCGGCAATCGACAGGCCATTGTTGGACTGCACGTAGTCCACCTTCGCGGATGTCCCGTACATCGTGAGTTGAGCGTCGACGGGGCTGGCCACGCCATGGGGCACGACCCACGACGTCTCGAACGTCACGAACACGTCACCGAACGTCCAACTCGCCTGGATCGCGTCCCAACTCGCGATGCCTGCCTCGTCGAGCAGGCCCCTGCGGCCACGAGCGAACACCGACGTCGGCTCACGATCGAGCAGCCATCGGACCAGATCGAACGAATGTGGGAACAGAAACCACTCAGGGCCGGATCGACCGGACCAGCTCAGCCATTCACGCGGGACCACGTTGCTGTTCGACAGTCGGTAGTAGCCGTACAGCGGCTCCCCAACGTGACCGTCTTCCAGGGCGGCCTTGATGGCGAGGTGATCCGGGTTCCAACGATTGTGATAGTCGACCATCGCCACGCAGTTCGATGCCGCTGCGAGTTCGGTCATGGCGCGGGCCTCATCGACCGACGTTGCAAGCGGCTTCTCGACCAGGACGTGGATTCCTGCCGTCAGCAGCGTGAGCACGATGTCGTGGTGCGCGAAGTCGGGTGTCGCAACCCCGGCGGCAGCGACGCCGGCGTCGATCACATCGTCGAGGTTCGTTGTCCACCTGCAGCCGAAACGTTCGCCGACGTTTCGAGCGCGCTCCTCGTCCCGATCACAGACGACCACGAGTTCACACCGCGCATCATCGCGGAACGCTGCGACGTGGTTCATGCCCCACAGGCCGAGGCCGACGACGGCGGTGGGGATTGGACGTTCGGTCATGGGCTCACCTTTGTTCGAGGTTTGGTTGGGGGATGTCGACGGAGGATCGGCTCGGGACGAAATGGCAGGCGGCGTGTTGCCGGTCGCCAGCGGGCAGGAGGGTCGGGGTCTCCGAGCGGCATCGATCGGGGTCGCGTTCGCGGGTGCATGTGCCGAAGTACGTGCATGCCCATTCGACGGTCTCTGTGTCGTCGCTGGGCGAGGGGCCAGGCTCTCCGACACGTGACCGCTGGGCGGCAGCCAGCAGATCGATCGTGTACGGATGCTGGGGGGTGTGGAATATCGCTGCGCCCGGACCGTCCTCCACGACCCGGCCGCGGTGGAGGACGACAACCGACTCGCACATGTACTTGACGACCGCGAGGTCGTGCGAGATGAACAGATACGTGAGGTCGAGTTCCTCCCTGAGCTTTCGAAGCAGATTCAGGATCTGGGCCTGGATGGAGACGTCCAGTGCAGAGACTGCTTCGTCGAGGATCAGGAGCTCAGGCTTGAGGGCGAGCGCTCGCGCGATGCCCACGCGTTGCGCTTGCCCACCCGACAACTCATGGGGCGTGCGAGACGCGAACGACACATCGAGTCCGACGAGTTCAATGAGTTCGTGCACTCGCGCCGCCCGTTCGGAGCGGTCCCCGATCCGGTGCGCGACCAACGGCGATGCGATGATCTGGGCGACGGTCTTTCGACGGTTCAGGGATCCGAGCGGATCCTGGAACACGAGTTGCATGTGCCGCCTCGATGCACGCATCTCCCGCCTGGAGAGTTCGGTCACATCGCGTCCGTTCAGAAGCACGCGTCCGGACGTCGGGTTCTCGAGGCACAGAATCAGCCGAGCCGTTGTTGACTTACCGGAGCCGGACTCGCCGACGATCCCAAGCGATCCGCCACGCTCGAGATCGAACGTGACGCCGCGGACCGCATCGACGACGCCGGCCTTCGTTCGATACGTCTTGTGGAGATCGGCGACCCGTAGCAACGTCTGTTGACTCACGGGATCCTCCGGTCATTCAGTTCGACGGGCAGCGATTCGGCGAGATGGCATTCAACGAACGAACGTGCGCCGGTCCGTTGCGGAGGTGCATCTTGCGCACAGACGTCCAGCGCAGCAGGACAACGGGGTTCGAATGCGCATCCATCGCCAAGAGTGCCTGGAGATGGTGGCTGTCCACCGATCGTGGCCACCGGGACATCGCGGGACGTTCCGAAGCGTACGACGGAGTTCAACAGCGCGTTCGTGTACGGATGCAACGGATGATCGTGAAGCGCGTCCACGTACTGACGCTCCACGATTCGGCCGGCGTACATGACGGCGATCTCCGTGCAGATCGATGCAGCGAGCTCGAGGTCGTGCGTGATCAGGAGTACTGCCATGTGGTGATCTCGTACGATGCGATCGAACAAGTTCAGAATGCGCGCCTGGGTCGTCACGTCGAGCGCGGTCGTCGGTTCGTCAGCGATGAGCACTTTCGGCTCCGAACTGAGCGCCATCGCGATGACGACTCGCTGACGCATACCTCCGGACAGTTCGAACGGGTAGGCAGCAGCTCGACCCGCCGGGTCGGGAATACCGACCTCGGCGAGCAGCTCGATCGTCCTCCGGCGTGCGACAGTCAGGGAGACATCCTCGTGCACCCTGATGGACTCGACGATCTGGCTTCCGACGGTGCGAATCGGGTTCAGGGCCGACATGGGGTTCTGGTAGACCATCGCGATCTCGCGACCCCTGACCGACGACCACGATCGTTCGGACCGGCCGAGCAGTTCTCGTCCGTCGAGCCGGATCGAACCCCGGAACTGCACCCCGTCGATGCCGATGAGGCCCATCGCTGCGAGAGCGGTCAGCGTCTTGCCGGATCCGGATTCACCGATGAGGCCCACCCGTGCTCCGCCCGCGACTGTCAGGTTCACGCCTCGAACCGGCCACACGAGCTTTCCACCTGACGGTATGCCGATCCAGAGATCGCTGATCTCGAGGAGGGATGGCTGATCCGGTTGCGAGGTCAGACGCTCGGACACGTCAGACCACCGAGACAGCGCGGCCGGAATGTCGATCGCCCAGGGAGTTGAGACACCAGATGGCGATGAACACGAACGTGCCGGGGATGACGATGTACCAGTACGACGAGTTGATCCGCCTGTAGCCCTCGAGCATGAGCGATCCCCACGTTGTGTCGGGAGGTTGCACGCCCAATCCCAGGAAGCTGAGCGTGGCCTCGATCAGGATCGTGTTGGCTGCAACGAGGGTCGCCTGAACAGCGATCGGCGGCATCGCGTTCGGCAGGATCTCGCGGGCGGCCAATGCCGGAACCGATGTTCCGACTGCTCGCGCTGCTAGCGCATAGTCGGCACTGAGTTCGGTTCGAAACGCTATGCGGGCCAGGCGGGCTGTGGGCGGGGCGTGCACGACGCCGCAGATGACGAGCAGGCTGACGGCCGATGCGCCGAACGCGGATGCGAACACCATGGCGAACAACAACAGCGGAATTGCCATGAAGCCGTCGACGAGTCGCATCAGAAGACTGTCGACGAGCCCGTCGTTGACGGCTGCGGCCGCTCCCCAGATCACGCCCAGGAGGGTCGCAAGAAGGGTCGCCCCGACAGCGATCGCGATCGTGTACCGGCCACCATAGAGCAGCCGGCTGAAGACATCGCGTCCGAGTTGGTCGGTGCCGAACCAGGCGTCGCGCTGCGGACCTTGGAGGCTTCGTCCGGGGTTGATCGCATTCGGGTCGGCGGCGAACTCGGCCCCGACGAAGCAGGCCGCGAGGAGGAGGCAGACGACGGTCAACGGGAGCGACGGGTAGCGAACACGGCTCGTCCAGGGTCGTGGCGCAGAGGGTGGGTTCGTGGCCGGCGCGTTCACGTGTCTCCATCTCCACCGCGTCGGAGCCGAGGATCGATGACGAACGCCATCAGGTCGACGACCAGGGTTGTCAGGACGAACGCGACGGCCGTCAGCAGTCCGATTCCCTGAACGACTGCGTAGTCGCGCTTCGACAACGAATCGACGATGAGTGCGCCGATGCCGCGCCACCCGAACAGGTACTCGACCACGACGACTCCACCCAGCAGGCTCGCGGTCATGAGGCCGACGAAGGTCAACATCGGCAGGATGCTGTTCGGAAGGGCATGTCGGATCACGGCGGTGCGCATCGGCAAGCCCTTGCCTCGAACGGTACGGATGTAGTCCTGATCGATGGACTCCAACAACGACGAGCGGAGGAACCTGAAGAACATCGATCCGACCATGGTCGAAAGGGTGACGGTTGGCAGGACCGAGAGGCGAAGGTTCTCAATCGGTTGCTCGGTGATCGAGACGTAACCCCGCGTCGGGAACCAACCCAACCACGTCGAGAAGATCCCGATCAATAGCACCCCGAGCCAGAATGGGGGCACCGCGATACCAGCGGATGCGCCAACTGTGAGTGCCCTGCCGACGACGCTCCGATGCCGCACGACCGACACGACCGCGAGAGGAATCGATACGAGCAACGCGAGGACGACCGATCCGATGACGAGCTGCACTGATGCACCGAGGCGTTCGCCGATGAGGAAGGTGCTGTCGTAACCGCTGAAGTACGACGTGCCGAGATCCCCTCGCAAGGCGTCGCCGAGCCAGTCGAGGTACTGGACCACGATCGGACGGTCAAGCCCGAGTCGAGCACGCTCGGCGGCGAGTTGCGCTTCGGTGACACCCGGCTGGGTCGCTCGGATCGTTGTCGGGTCGCCCGGGATCACCCGGACCGCGACGAACACGACGGCCGTCCCCATCAAGAGCACGACGAGTGAATCGCGAATCCTCCGCACCACTGCTCTGGTGGCGGTACGCGACTTCCTCGTGTCTCGATCGGGACGGCCGTCAGCCATGGGCTAGTCCGCAGTGGTCATGTCGACGAACTGGACGTTGCCGCCGGGCTCGTGCCAGATGCCGTCGACACTGGCGCTTGCAGCGACCGGAACCGAGAAGTGGTGAACGGTCACGACCGGGAGTTCTTCCGTGAACACCCGTTGTGCCTCGGCGTACGCAGCCATCTGTTCGGCGGGGTCTAGCGTTGCTCGTCCCTGTCCGAGTGCGGCCGCGTAGCCCTCGCTGCTGTAGTTGCACTCGCAGAAGCCATCCCACAGTTCGAGAATCAGCGGCGCTGGGAACCCGGTGTAGAAGTTGGGGATGATGGTGTTGGGCCACGACTTGCCGACCGGGATGAACTTCGCAACCCATTCGCCGATCTCGACACTCTGGATGTCGAGTTCGATGCCGATCTCGGCGAGGTTCGCTTGCAGCACCTCACCCACCGGGGTGAACTCCGTGATCGCCGGCGTCGACCAATAGGTGATCGTGTCACCCTCGTTGACCCCGGCCTCGGCGAAGAGTTCCTTGGCCAGCTCGAGGTCGAACTCGAACTCCGGCAGGTCATCGGCGAACCATTCGCTGTCGACCGAGATCGGCGAGTTGTTCGGCGAGGTCTTTCCGCGGCCCGCGTACACCACGTCGAGAATCGTCTGTCGATCGACCGCATGTGCGAGGGCTCGACGGGCACTCGGGTTGTCGAACGGCGGTGCCGCACTGTCGACCATCAGGTGCATGACCGTCGGAGGCTGCTCGGTCAGCGTGATCACGTCGAGATCAGGGTTCTCGTCGATGCTCGCGATGTCTTGCCAGGGCGGTTCGTAGAGCACATCGAGGTCGCCGGCGCTCAACGACGTGAGAGCAGCAGACGTGTCCTCGGCCCGCACGTAGATCAACTCGTCCAGCGGCGCCGGGTCACCCCAGTAGTTCTCGTTCGGGATCAGTACGAGCCGATCGTCCGGAACGAACTCCGACACCGTGTACGGGCCGCTCACGACCGGCGTCGTGTTGATGACGTCGAGAGCGTCGAGATCGATCACGGCCATTCGAGTGAGCACCGTCGGGAGGCCAGAGTTCGGGCTCGCCAAGATGATTTCGACCGTTTGATCGTCCGGCGTGTTCACCTCGACGACTTCATCGAACAGGAACTGGAGGAAAAAGCCGGTCTCAGGATCCGACACGCGCTCCACGTTGCGCTTGACGTCCTCGGATGTGATCGGGTCGCCATTGGAGAACGTGATGCCGTCGCGGAGCGTGAAGGTCCATGTCATCAGGTCGTCCGACGCAGTCCACGATGCGGCCAGTGCCGGCTGAGGTTCCGCCCCGTCCTCGGGTGTGAACTCGGTCAGCGCGGTCCACAGAAGCCGCCATGTCGTCGTCTCGAAGATGAGGGCCGCGCGATGCGGGTCGAGCTGCGGAATGCCGAGCGCCGATCCGATCCTCACGGTCCCGCCGGTCCCGCCGGTCCCGCTCGGTTCACCGGTCCCGCTCGGTTCGGGGGTCTCGGTGCCACCGGGTTCCGTGCTGTCAGCCGATTCGGTCTGGCTGACCTCGTCGGTGGTGTCGGTGGTGTCCGTGTCGTCGCCGCCGCACGAGGCGGCGATCAAGGCGACTAGGGCGAGGGCGGCTGCCGTCCTCCGCATCCGCCATTGGCGAATGCCGCTCGAGT
>CAXBAZ010000046.1:0-11854 GCA_963973395.1 uncultured Acidimicrobiaceae bacterium | reverse complement strand
GACGATTGGTCGCAGTTCGCCTATCGGCTCACGCTCCAGGCACAACTCGCAATTCGTTCACGTGACGGATGGTTCGGCGCTGAACGTCGGCCACAGGTGGCCCGTGTCGTTGAAGCATCGCACGACCCAGCGGTCCGGCTCGATCACCAGATGTGTGATCGACGCGTTCGAGGCACCCTGGAACGTGAACCCGGTCGCGCCCGACGCGATGTTCATCGCCTGGCCGATGACTCCGCCGTGCACGACGGCCGCGACGAGCTGGTCGGGGTGATCGGCGGCGATCCGCTCGATGCCCCGCCGGACGCGGGCCTGGAACTCGGCGTCGGGTTCGGCGTTCGGGATGACGTCCCACCGCTGCTGCGCGTACAGCTCGAGTGCGATCGGGTCGTTGTCGGCGACCCGGCGGCGGAGCTCGCCACCCTCCCAGTCGCCGAGGAACACCTCACGGAGGTCGGCGGTGACGATCGGTTCCAGACCGAGTCGTTCGGCGAGCGGCGCCGCTGTCTGATGCGTCCTCGTCAGCGTGGTCACGTAGATCGCGGCGATCGGCTCGGCGGTGGATGCGAGCCGTTCGGCCATCAACTCCGCCTGGACCACTCCCTCCGGGTGCAGGTGCGGGTCGCCGTGGCCGTCGATCAGCGCGAACGGTGCACCTTCCACCATCGGCGCCGACTCACCGTGGCGGATCAGCAGCAGTTCGCAGGAGCCCGGTGCGGGTTGGAATCGATGCTGGCGGAACTCACGTGTCTCGGTCACCCGGGCGAACCTAGCGGGGGCGGGTTGCCGCCGGGTTGCCGGGAGGTGGACCTGCGAAGCGTGTCCCCTCCGGGTCGACGGCCCACGCCGCACGTTCACCCCATGCCCCGTCGAAGACGACGTCAGCCAGCGGCAGTCGCCGCACCGGACCGTGACTGCCGAGCGGTCGACCGAGCGGGATCGTCGCCGAGATCGCAACGTCGTCGGGGACGCCGACCGCGTCGCGCAGCTCGTCCTCGACCACCGCGTGCCACCCCGTGAGGACACCGCCGTAGCCGAGTGCCCGCGCCGCCAAGAGCAGGTTCTGGCACGCCGGGTAGACCGAGGCGCCCTCCCGCGGTGTCGGTTCGCGGTAGCGCACGAGGCAGGCGAGGACCACCACGGGAATCTGCTCGAAGTGGTCGACGAAATGTTGCATCGCCGCCCGCTGGCGACCCTTCGGCGAATCCGGATCGAGCGCAGAACCAGAGGTGTACCCCGCGTCGGTCTGCTTCGCTTCCCACCCGGCGCGGAAGCCGGCGGCGAGGATCGACTTCGCCCGCCGCGCCCGCTCGTCGTCGCGCAACACGACGAAGCGGGCCGGCTGCCGATTGGTACCCGACGGTGCCCGGGTGGCGTGCCACATGATCGTCGACAGGTCGTCGTCGGGGATCGGGTCGGGTGCGATCCGCCGGATCGCCCGCGTGGTGGCCAGTCCGGTGAGCAGGTCGGGCACGTCGGGCAGGTCCGGCACGTGGCGGCTCATCGTTGCGGCTCCCGCGGCAGGCCCAACAGCCGCTCGCCGATCAGGTTGCGCTGGATCTCGCTCGTTCCCCCGGCGACGCGCATGCCCGGCGAGTACAGGAACGGCTCGGTGCCAGGCCCGTCGAGCATCCCGATCGCGCCGGCCGCGTCGACGGCGTGCGCCGTGATGAGGGTGTCGAGCTCGGTCATCGCCAGCTTCGTGAGTGGACCGAGCACGGGATCGCCACCGCTCCGGGTGACCAGATGTGCGATCGCGGCTCCCGTGCTCTGGATCGCCAGTGACCGACCGCGGTGCTGTCGGGGCGACCCGTCGGCGGCGAGCTCCCGCAGTCGACGCCGGAGGGCGACGCCGGCGGCGCCGACCGACGCCCGTTCGTCGGCGAGCACCGAGGTCGCGACCGACCATCCGCCGTGCAGCGGGCCGAGCAGGTCGTCGGCCGCGAGCGGGGCGCCGTCGAGGAAGACCTCGCAGAACTCCGAGTCGCCGGTCATCTGCCGGATCGGCCGGACCTCGACACCCGGTGACCGCATGTCGAACAGGAAAAACGAGATGCCGCGCCGGCCCGATACGTCGGGGTCGGTGCGGGCGAGCAGGATCGCGTGGTGCGCGAGCTGCGCCGTCGACGACCAGACCTTCCGACCAGTGACGACCCAGCCATCACCCGACCGTGTGGCGCGGGTGGCCAGGCCGGCGAGATCCGAGCCGGCGTCGGGTTCGCTGAACAACTGGCACCACACGATGTCGGCGCGGAGAGTCGCCTCCAGGTACCGGGCGCGCTGTTCGTCCGTGCCGTACGTCCGGATCGCGCCGCCGGCGAGCACCATGCCCTGGAAGTTCATGTACGGCGCCACGCCGCTCGCCGCACACTCCTCGCTCCAGACCTGAGCGTGGCGGGCGGACAGGCCGCGTCCACCGAACTCGGCCGGCCAGTCGATGCCGGCGAACCCACGGTCGTGGCAGTGGCGTTGCCAACGCGATGCCCGTTCGAACATCGCCGGCGGCATGATCGCCCCGAACGACGGACATGCGATCCCGTCTGCGATCGATCGCTCGACGAAATCCCGGACGTCCGCTCGGAAGTCGTCGGGCGTCATCGCCGCGGTCCGAAGCTCACGGCCGGACCACGCACGTCGTGTGCCGGACCCCGACCGAGATCGTCTCTGTTCGGCATCGCCGACGCCGGCGTGCGTGCTGCCCATGGGGCGGCCGCTTCGAGTTGGCTCGCGACCTGGATCAGCACGTCGTCGCGTCCGTACGCCGCGACGAGTTGGACGCCGATCGGGAGGCCCTCTGCGCTCCAGTGGAGCGGCACGTTGATCGCAGGCTGACCGGTGGTGTTGAACGGCGGCGTGAACGGCACGAACTCGGCTGCACGACGCATCCCCGCCATCGGGTCGTCGGGCAGCGGATCGTGCTCGCCGATCGACACGGGCGGTTCGGCGAGGGTGGGCGTCAGCAGGAGATCCCACCCGTCGGCCCACCACTGCTGGGTGGATCGGCGGAACTCGGCCACGGCGGCAAGTGCCTTCGCGTAGTCGACACCGGAGACCCGTCGCGCGAACTGCGCCTGCGCCCAATTCACGGGCTCGACCTCGTCCTCACGGAGTTCGCGACCGATCATCGCCCCGTAGCCCTCGAGACCGACCGCCATCTGTGTCGCCCAGATCGCCATGAATCGGGCGGTGAACGATTCATCCGACAGGGTCGCCGGGTACCCGACCTCGACGTCGTGGCCGAGCGACTCGAGCAGCGTCGCCGCCGACCTGACCGCCTCGACACAGTCGTCGTGCAGGAGGCCGCCGCGGGGGTGCACGTCGAGGAGACCGATCCTGAGACGACCGGGGTCGGCCCCGACCTCGTCGGCGTAGGGACGGCGCGGTGGCGGCGCGATCACCGTGTCGCCGACGCCTGGGCCGCGCACCGCGTCGAGCAGGCGGGCGGTGTCGCGCACCGACCGGCTGACGCACAGCTCGACGCCCAGACCGGACTCGGTGCGGTGCGGGCCGAGCGTGATCCGGCCCTGCGACGGTTTGAGACCGATCAAGCCGCAACACGATGCCGGGATCCGGATCGACCCACCTCCGTCGGAGGCGTGGGCGATCGGCACGAGCCCGGCGGCGACGGCAGCCCCGGCACCGCCGCTCGACCCACCCGGGGTCCGGGCAAGGTCCCACGGGTTGCGGGTCGGCCCGTACGCGACGGGCTCGGTGACCGGCACGCTGCCCAACTCCGGACTGTTGGTCCGCCCGAGCGTCACGAGACCGGCGGAGCGGAAGCGTGAGACCAGCGTCGTGTCGGACGTCGAGACGGGCTGTGCCTCCTTCAGCGCGACGTTGCCGTTGGTCAACACCTGACCCCGGAAATCCGCCCACAGATCCTTGAGCAGGAACGGCACTCCACGGAACGGAGCATCGGGCAGACGGGTGGCGGCCTCGCGGGCGTCGTCGTACCACGTGATCACCACGGAATTGATCGGACCGTCGTGCGCCTCGATCCGCTCGATCGCCGCCTCGACCAGTTCGAGGGGCGTCGCTGCTCCGCTCGCGACCAGTTCGGCCTGCGCCGTCGCGTCCATCCACCGTGTCTCGTCTGCCAAGGTCCCCATGGTGCGGTTCTACCAGGACCGTGGCATCCGATCAGGCACCGAACTCTCATCGACGCCGGTCTCTCGGCGTAGGGTCCGGACCATGGCCGACTTCGACATGTCCACCGAACAACGTGAGGCCTTCCTGGCCGGATTGCACGTCGGGATCCTCTCGATCCAACGTGACGGCAAGGGGCCGCTGGCCCTACCGATCTGGTACCAGTACGAGGACGGTCAGGTGATCATCCACATGGCCCGCGATTCGGTCAAGGCCGTGCTGCTCCGCCGGCACGGCCGCGCATCGATGACCGTCCAGGACGAAACGCCGCCCTACCGGTACGTGATGGTCGAGGGGCCGGTGACGGTGGCCCACGAAGGCCGCGAGATCACGTCGATGGCGATCCGGTACCTGGGTGACGAGCTCGGACGTCAGTACGCCGCCGACAATCCGACGACCGACGAGTCGGTCGTCGCCCGGCTCAGGCCCGAGCGCTGGCTCACCACCGACTACGGCGCAACCGGCTGAGTCCGGCAGCGGCGGACGACGTCATCCGTGCGGGTGATCGACGATCGTCCGCGGGGACGATGCCGCCGTGGGTGCGCGCCGGTACCGTCGCCTCATG
This sequence comes from uncultured Acidimicrobiaceae bacterium, assembly GCA_963973395.1. Taxonomy (GTDB): domain Bacteria; phylum Actinomycetota; class Acidimicrobiia; order Acidimicrobiales; family Ilumatobacteraceae; genus Ilumatobacter. The sequence continues at coordinate 7,146 of CAXBAZ010000046.1, read as the reverse complement.
TCCGACGGCACGCCCACCAGCGACACATCCGACGAGCGGTCGACGGCCGTCGTGCACGACGTGGCAGCCGACACCTCGCACGACCGCTCCGTCATCACCAAGCTCGCCACGTCGGCAGCCTCGAACTGGAAGATCACCATGGCGGTGTGGGGCGTCGTGCTCGCGATCGGGCTCATCGCCTACGGAGGCGGCCTCGCACGTGAGGGCTTCCCGCCCGTCAACCTGCCGATCGTGGTGGTCGACGGCACGTACTTCGTCGACGACCCCGACGCTGTCGACGACGACGTCGCTCTCCCGCTCCAGCAGGCGTACACAGAACTCGACGGCGTCGTCGAGGTGCAGAGCTTCGCTCGCGCCAATGCGTTCGCGGTCGTCGTCGAGTTCGACGACACGTTCAGCTCCCCGGAGGGGGCAGCCGTGTTGGAAACGGCGAACGCTGAGATCGAGACACCCGACGAGGCGGCGATCACCGTCCGTCCGATCGACGCCACGAAGTTCCTCGAGGTGTACGACCTGCTGGTCACGATCAGTGGGCCGGACGATGCGACGCCCGAACAGCTGGAGGCCGAGGCCGCGAAGCTCGAGACGTACCTGGAGACCGGGAACGGTGTCGAGCGCGCCGACGTGCGCGAGTTGCTGACCGAGGGCACGAACGCCGCGACCGGTGAGGACGAGATCCGTCGGACCCGGTTCATCCGGGTGGCGTTCGCCGAAACGGGTCGCTACGACGAGGCGATCGCGATCGGCGTCGTCCGCTCCGCCGACACCGGGCTCGACCTGCTCGGGTTCAGCGACGAGATCAACGGGTTGCTCGACGACCAGGACGTGCTGTCCGACGGCTACAGCGCCGCGGTCACCGCCGACTTCGCGAACGACATCCGGACCCAGATCAGTTCGCTGACCCGCAACCTGCTGCAGGGTCTGGTCGCCGTCGCGATCGTCAGCCTGGTCCTGATCGGCTGGCGGGTGTCGGTCGTCACGGCCGGGTTCATGGCGACCGTGATGATGGCGGCGCTCGGGGGCCTCTGGTTCCTCGGGTACTCGCTCAACACGATCACGCTGTTCGGCCTGATCCTCACGCTCGGCCTGCTCGTCGACGACGCGATCGTGATCTCGGAATCGATCGACACCGCTCGCGACCAGTCCGACGACGAGGTCAGCGTGATCCGCGCCGCGATCAACCGGGTCGGCACCGCATCGCTGTCGGGCACCTTGACCACGGTGCTCGTCTTCGCTCCGATGCTGTTCGTCGGTGGCGTCCTCGGCGAGTTCATCCGTGCGGTCCCGGCGACGGTGATCCTGACGCTGCTCGTGTCGTTCGTGTTCTCGATCGTGTTCATCTCGGCGGTCGCGAAACCGTTCCTGTTGCGCGGCAAGGTGCCGAACAACCCGGTCATCCGCGCCGAACGGTTTCTCGCCCGCCGCCTCGGCCGTCTCGCCGAGTATCCGTCGAGCCACGGATGGAAGGGCGTCGGGGTCGGGGTCGGGGTCTTCGCCGGAGCGGTCGCGGTGATCGTCGGTTCGTTCCAGATCGCCGGTTCGCTCGGGTTCAACATCTTCCCGCCGAGCGACGACGCGAACGCGATGTTCGTGACGACCGACTTCGACCCCGGCACCACGATCGAGGAGGCCCAGGCCCTCGCCGATCAGATCGACGAGATCGTCGTCGACACGATCGGTGACGATCTGGTCCGCTCGCAGTACATCATCGGCAACGAACGTCAACTCCTCACCCTGGTCGACCTGACCCCGTTCGACGCGCGGGACACGACGGCGCCGACGTACATCGACCGGCTCGACGAGCAGTTCGCCGGTCTCGACGGTCTGCGCGTCTCGGTGGCGATGCTGGAGAACGGACCTCCCGTGGAGGACTTCCCGTTCGCGGCGCAGATCGCGGTCGACGCCGAGACCGTCGAGGCCGGCCGGACGATCGCGTTCGACCTCCGCGACCGCCTCGTCGGGCTCGAGCTCGACAAGCCGAGCGGGGAGGCGACCACCATCGAAGATGCGATCGTGTCGACCGACGGCCTCGTCTACCGGGTCGACGGCATCCAGCAGATCGAGGTCCGCGCATCGTTCTCGACCGACGACCTGACCAACAACCTCGACGCGACCGAGGCGGTCGTCCGCGATCTGGTCGACGCAGAAGCGCTGCAGGCCGTCGGTCTGCAGGCCGACGCGATCGAGTTCGACTTCGGACAGGAGTCGGACAACCAGGACGACTTCGCCTCGCTGGGTCGGGCGCTGGTGATCGCCCTCCTGCTCATGCTGGTGCTGCTGGTCGTCCAGTTCCGGTCGATCGTGCAACCACTCCTGATCTTCCTGGCGATCCCGTTCAGCTTCTTCGGCGTGTTCACCGCGCTGAGCCTGACCGGGAACCCGATCAGCTTCTTCGTCGCCGTCGGCTTCATCGCCCTCATCGGCGTGGTCGTCAACAACACGATCCTGCTCGACGCCGCCAACCAGGCCCGCCGGCGCGGTCTGCGCCCCGGGCTCGCGATCGCCGAAGCGGTCGAACGTCGGTTCCGCCCTCTGGTGGCGACCACGTTGACCACGGTGGTGGGCCTGCTCCCACTGGCGTTGAGCGACCCGTTCTGGGAGTCCCTGAGCTTCACGCTGATCGGCGGCCTCGTCAGCTCGACGATCCTCGTCGTGCTCGCCTTCCCGGTCTTCTACCTCGCGGTCGAGAAGGTGCGGACACCGGCCCGCAACGCCGTGCGCTCCCGCCGCGGCAAGACCCTCGTCTGACCACGAGAGCCCGAGCAGACCCCCTCCGGTCAGTGGCGCAGGTTGCGGTCGAAGAGCGCGAGCAGACGCGACCAGTGCTTTTCGGCGGCCGCCTTGTCGTAGACCGGTCGGAGCGGGAACGCGAACCCGTGGTGCGTGCCCGGATACCACTCGATGCGGGCGTTCGCGCCCACCTTGTCGAGGTGTGCCTCGAGTCCGTCGATCATCTCCTTCGGTGCGTACTCGTCGGTCTCGGCACACGCGAAGTAGAGCTCGGCCTGGACCTGGTCGGCCAGGTTCGCCGGCGAGTTGTCACCGAACAGCCGGACGCCGTACACCGATGCCGCCGCCTTGATCCGATCGGGGAACGTGCCCGCCATCGCGAACGAGAACGGCCCGCTCATGCAGTAGCCGACACATCCGACACGCGCACCGTCGGCGTACGGATCGGCGTCGATCAGCTCGAACATGGTCTCGGTGTCGCGCGCGATCATCCGATCGCTCAGCCCGTACATCAGCTCGGTCATCTGTTCGCGGGTCTCGCCGTTTGGCATCGTGACCAGGTCGAATTCGCGCACCGAGCGGTAGTACAGGTTCGGCAGCACCACGTAGTACCCGACCGTCGCCAGCCGCCGGGCCATGTCGTGGAGTTCCTCGCGCTTTCCCGGCGCGTCCATGTAGAAGAACACGACCGGGAACGGACCACCCTCGTCGGGGTGCACGACGAACGTGTTCATCGATCCGTCGGCGGTCGTGAGGTCGAGGTGGTGTTCGATCATCGTCCGACCCGCTCGATGATGATCGCCGGCGCCATCCCGCCGCCCGCACACATCGTGATGAGGGCGAACCGACCGTCGGTCCGTTCGAGTTCGTCGAGTGCGGTGCCGATCAGGATCGCCCCGGTCGCCCCGATCGGGTGGCCGAGCGCCATGTCCCCGCCGTTGACGTTCACCTTGTCGCGGTCGAGGTCGAGGTCACGCTGGAACTTCTCGGCGACGACGGCGAACGCCTCGTTGATCTCGAACACGTCGATGTCGTCGATCGTGAGCCCGGCCCGCTGCAGCACCTTCCGGGCCGCCGGCACCGGTGCATTGAGCATCAGGGTCGGGCAGTCGCCCATGTTCGCCGTGGCGACCACCCGGGCCCGCGCCGTCAGACCGTGCGCCTCGGCGTAGTCGGCGCTCGCCCAGAGGATGGCGGCCGCTCCGTCGACGACGCCCGAGGAGTTGCCCGCGTGATGGACGTGTCGGATGTCGACATCGGGATAGCGCTGATTGATCAGCTCGCGGAACGTCTTCGAGTCGGCGGTGTGGCGGTGGTCGGCGACCGCCGGGAAGCTCGGCTGGAGCGCCGCCAAGGACTCGGCCGTGGTGCCGGGCCGCGGGAACTCCTCCCGATCGAGTGCGATGGTGCCGTCGGGGTTGCGCACCGGGATCAGGCTGCGGTCGAACCGGCCCTCCTCGATGGCGCGCTCGGCCCGGGCCTGCGACTGGGCGGCGAGCGCATCGAGGTCGGTGCGTGGGATGCCCTCGATCGTGGCGATCGCGTCGGCGCACACCCCTTGGTGTGATTGGGGGTGGATCTCCTGGAGGTGCTGGTTGCCGGCACCCATGGGCAGCAGACCCTTCTTCGGGAGCGACATCATCTCCGTGCCGCCGGAGACCACCAGGTCCTCCATGCCCGACATGATGGCCGTCGCTGCGATGTTGGCACTGGTGATGCCCGACCCGCAGAACCGGTCGAGCGTGACGCCGCTGGCCTTCACGTCGTAGCCGGCGTCGAGCGCCGACATCCGGCCGAGATCGCCACTCTGTTCACACACCTGTGAGCTGGTGCCCCAGACGACGTCGTCGACGTCGGCGGTGTCGAATCCGTTGCGCTCGACGAGCGCCTCGAGCACCGTCCGCCCGAGATGTTGGGGATGGAGGTGGGCGAGTGCGCCCTTGCCCTGCTTGCCGATGCCTCGCGGCGTACGACAGGCGTCGATGATGAGTGCGTCCGGCATGGGTCAAGTCTTGCCGACCCGACCGCTGGTTCACGAGGCCGACGCGGTGATGCCCGACAGCCACGGCCGGCCGGCCAGCACCGAGCGAGTGCGTTCGTCGGCCGGGTAGAGCGTCTCGATCGAGAGTTCCGACAGCGTGATGTCACGTGCCGCACCGAAGGTGGTGATCGTCGACATGAAGGTCAGGTCGTGGTCGTCGATCCGGAGCCGGAGTGGCAACACGACGCTGTCGTCGGGTGGGGCGACCGAACCTGTGCGTTCCGGCCGGAAGGCCTCGCACTCCTCGACGACCGCAGCCAGCTCCTCGTCGTGCGTGGCGGCGAGCGTGTGGTGCATGTGGCGGAGCAGGTGCGCTGCGAACTCGTCGATGTTGGCGATGCGCGGCGCGAGCCCGTCCGGGTGCAGGCTGAGCCTGGCGACGTTGATCGGCCATTCCAGCAGGTGGTCGGCGACGCCCGAGGTGAACCAGAACGCGGCCGCGTTCGCGTCGATCAGGTTCCAGCGCGTGTCGATGACCGTGGTCGGGTTGGAGCCGTTGCCGTCGAGTACCAGCCGGACGACCTCGCGCGCCCCGGCCATCTCGTCGGCGTCGAGCCCGAGCTGGGTGAACACGGGAGCGAAACCGGCCGCGAGCAACAGCTCGTTGGTGTCGCGGCGTGGGATCTCCAGCTCGTCGGCGAGGAACAGCAGCAGCTCGCGACTCGGCTTCGACCGCCCCGTCTCGACGCACGAGAGATGACGGGTCGACACGCCGGTGCGGGCCGACAGATCGAGCTGACTGAGACGTCGCCGCGTACGCCATTGGCGCAGCAGCGGGCCGGCGTGCACCCGTGTGCTCATGCGGCGAGCGTATGTGGCGTGGCGGTCGCCCGCCATGACCCGGCAGGTCATGGGAGTTGCGTCCCGGACCATCCGAACGGAGCGAACCCGGTTCGCTCCGTTCGGTCATCCGGTGGGTGGTCTCAGGGGGAAACGTTCCGTCAGACGACGGAACCCGGCGCACCGAGCGGCGTGTCCTGACTGAACACGTTGATCCATCGGTCGTCGACGTGCGACCAGAGTGACGACACGTACATGCGCTCGGTCCGCGTCTCGCCCGGACGGCGGAACGACGCCCGGTACGCCAACAGCACATGGCCGTGGGCGACGGTGAGCAGTCGGGCCTCGTCGATGTCGTACGCCTCGACCGTCGGCCCGGCGCCGAGCTGGCCGACGTGGTCGCTCCGGTCACCGAAACCATCGGGGTAGACGCCGAGGAACTGCGGTGCGAGCAGCATCTCGTCGGCGTCGGCGTCGCCGCGACGGAGTGCGTCCCACACTCGGCCCTCGAGCTCGACGAAGAAGGCGAGGTCGTGGTCGCTCACGGCGGTCATCCCTCGTGCGGGCCGGACGGATCGCCGGCCCGGTCGCGCCGTGTCGCCGCCGCGATGCCGTCGACGACCCTCTGCATGTTGGCCCGGTGCTCCTCCAGACGCCGATGGAGGATGCGGGGCTCCTTGTCGGGCATCCGTTCGATCGCCATGGTGATGCCGGAGGGACCGGGACCGAGCTTGAGTGTGTACCGCAGCCTGACCGCACCGGCGACTGGCGACAGCTCGAAGCACCAGCGGGCGCCCGGGTTGTCCGGGTCGGACGTCACCCATCCGAACTCGGCGTGTTCGACGAAGCGGTCGACGAAGCAGGGCACGTCCCACTCCCCGATCGCCGGATGTCGATTGCTCCCGACGAACTTCGCCCCGAGGGTGGGCCCGGTGGCGTCGTCGACCCAGTGGGCGCCGAGGAACTCGTCGCTGAAGCGTGCACCGAGGTCGATGTCGGTCACGGCGTCCCAGATGTCGGCGACCGGTGCGTCGATGTCGACCTCGACCACGGTGCCGGGCCCGTCGGCGAGGCAGGGCGGGTGGCTCGGTCCGCGCTCCCAGGTGTGGCCGTAGTGGTCGATGAACGTGATCTCCCGGGCCGGAAGCCGTCGGGCCGGCCGGAACTCGGTGCCCACGGTGTACGCGACCGGGATCATCGCGATCTGGGTGGTGCCGTCGGGCACGCCCAACAGTTCGGCCAGCGCGTCGCGTTCGGCGAGGATCGCCGTGGTCCACGCCGTGCCGAGCCCGCGGGCGCGGAGCGCCACGCAGAAGCTCCACACCGACTGGATCACCGAATCGAACAGACCTGGCCGGCCACTGCCGTCGTGCACCCCGATGATGGTCGGGATCACGATCGCAGGCACTTCGGCCAGGTGCTCGGCGAGATGCGCTGCCGACCGGAACACCCGCTCCTGCGGGTGGCCGGTGCCGGCGTGCCGATCACGAGCGCCGATCATGAACTCGCCCCCGGTCGCCATGTACAGCTCGGCGAGCTGATCTTTCACGCGCTGGTCGCGGATTTCGTGGGGGGGTGAGGGCTGTTCCCGCCCC
>CAXBAZ010000045.1:0-11863 GCA_963973395.1 uncultured Acidimicrobiaceae bacterium | reverse complement strand
GACCCCAAGGTCAACGTCATCGTCATCGCGGCGACCAACCGCCCCGACATCCTCGACCCCGCCCTGCTGCGCCCCGGCCGCTTCGATCGCCAGATCGTCGTGCCGCTCCCCGAACACGAAGAGCGCAAGGCGATCCTCGAGGTGCACAGCCGCGACAAGCGGATGGGCCCCGATGTCGACCTCGACACGATGGCGCGGGCCACGCCCGGCATGGCCGGTGCCGATCTCGCCAACCTCGTCAACGAGGCGGCCCTGATCGCAGTGCGTCGCGGCTCGAAGCAGATCGAACGGATCGACTTCGAGAACGCCCGCGACCGCGTCGTGCTCGGCGCTCAGCGCGAGTCGCTGATCATGAACGCCGAGGAGAAGAAGGCGACCGCGTACCACGAGGGCGGTCACGCACTGCTCGCCACCGTGCTCCCGCACGGCGACCCGCTCCACAAGGTCACGATCCTGCCGCGCGGCATGGCGCTCGGCGTCACGTGGAGCCTCCCGCAAGAGCGGCACACCTACTCACGCGAGTACTTCGAGGACACCATCTGCAAGGCGATGGGTGGCCGCGTCGCCGAGAAGATCGTCTTCGGCCATCTCAACTCCGGCGCCGCGAACGACCTCGAACAGGCGACCGGCATCGCACGACGCATGGTCCGCGAGTGGGGCATGAGCGACGAGGTCGGCCCCATGGCGTGGGGTTCCGGTCAGCAGCAGGTGTTCCTCGGTGAAGACCTGATGTCGTCGGGCCGCGAGTACAGCGAAGACACCGCCAAGATGCTCGACGAGGAGATCGCCAAGATCCTCACCAGTCAGGAGCAGCGGGCGCACGAGACCCTCACCAAGCACCGTCGCGGCCTCGAGCTGATCGCCGAGGCGCTGTTGGAGCACGAGACGATCGACGGTCCGGCCGTCGGCAAGCTGATCCAGCAGGGTCTCATCGAGACCGGCAGCGACGAACACCTCGAAGCCAACGTCCTCAGCGCCCCCGACTGACCGGCGAACGGAGCGAACCAGGTTCGCTCCGTTCGGTCGAACGTCAGGTGCCGGGGGTGTGTTCGTGGCGGTCACAGGCGTCGGGAGTGATCGAGCCCGGCTCGCGGGCGTCGGCGATCGCTGCCCACAGGTCGGTGGCCGTGACCGGGCCGAGGAAGCCGGTGTGCACCACGCCGTCACGATCGGCGATCACCAGGCACGGGACGGCATCGATGTGGTAGCGCTCGTGCAGCCCGCGCTGCTCCTGGAAGGAGGCCGTCACGACGGTGACCTCGTCGCTGCTGAGCACCTCGGCCTTGCTGACGACGTCGGCGCACGTCGAGCAGGTCGCCGACGTGAACACCGCGACCAGCCAGCCGTCACCGTCGAAGTCGTTCCGGTCGAGTTGGGCCGGGATCTCGCCTCTGACCTGGGTCGGCGGGTCGGCCTCGCGTCGGCGCCGTACGAGGTTCGCGACGACGGCGACGACGGCGACCAGGGCGATGGCGAGCAGCAGGCGACCCACAGGCCACCTGTCTATCAGCCGGGTCGGCCGGCGGGAACCGCCCAGGACGACGAGCGGGTGGCCCCCCTGCCGGTCGGGAACGATCGTTCGACGAAGACCCGGGCGGTGCTCTCGATGATCAGTTCGCGTCCGAGCACGATCGGATCGACGAGGTCGATCGTGATCACCGAGGCACCGTCGATCGGGATGTCCTCCAGATCCGGGACGGGGACAGGGCCGGACTGGCCGACAGCGGAGACCGTCACGGTGCCCGCCGAGTTGTCGGCGTTGTAGACGACGAGGGCATCTTCGGTCGGCTCGTCCGGGCTCACGCCGACGTGCCAGGTGTTCGCCACGTAGCCGTCCTGACGCGACGTCGCGCCGGCGACGACCGAGGTGCCCTCGGTGTCTCCGACGGCCTCGGTGACCGCGCGCTCGATCACGACGGTCGGCTCGTTCGTCGACGTCGCGAGCACGGTCGCGTACCTTCCCTCCGGCAACTCGGGGACCTCGCCCGGGTCGAACGTGACGACCTCGCGCGCCGGGACGGCGATCGGATCGACCACGATCGGAGTGTCGATGCCGAGGAAGATCACGTCGACTTCGACCTGCTCGTCGGTCGGGTTGTAGATCGAGAATCGTTCGCTCACACCGGGGCCTCGCGTACCGTCGGCGAACCACCATTGGTCGCGCAACGCGGGCGATGCCAGGGTGACCTGGCTACCGGAACGACCTCCGCCCGTGAACGTCTGCGCCCGTCCGACCACCAGACGGCCGCGTGTCGCCTCGACGGTCACGGCGAGCACCGGCTCGCTCTGGGCGCCGGCGCCAGGGGCGCCGAGGTCGACCACCCGGACGCTGCGTGGCGGCACGGTGAGCCCGCGGTACGACTGTGGCCGACGTGACCCCTCCTGGGTGGCGAACTCGAGGTTGGCGACCACGGTCTGCTCGAACGGGTTCGTGAGGATGATCTGATCGAGGCTGCCGTCGACCGTGAATCCGTCGGCCAGGTACCAGGCGTCGGAGGTGGCGTTCGCACAAGCGGTCAGGCTGTCGCCGAGCGGGTGCAGGGAGCGCTGCTCGATGACACCGCCACCGCCGTCGATCTCGACGACAGCACCGACGACTTCGCCGGGGAGCAGATCGTCGACGTCGACGGTGGCCGACGCCCAGCCGTCGACGTCGAGCGCGAGCCGCAGGCTCTCCTCGTCGGTGTTGACGAGCAGCACGGTGCCCACCATCTGGTCGGCGGTTCGATTGGCGATCACGATCTCTCCCTCGACACCGTCGACCCCGGTCGCCGGGACGCCGGGGCAGAACCAGGTCTCGGTCAGGCCACCGATCGGTGGGGCCGACGGCATCCAGCCGTTCGCGGACACGCTGAACGTCGGCGTGGACGCGTCGAGCTGCGAACGTGTGCCGGCGACGAGTGCTCCGACCGCGATCAGGAGCGCGAGCAGCGCAGGGAGACGGCGCGTCACGCGGATCCGTCCTCGTCGGAGATGCGCCCGGTCTCGTCGGTCCGGTCGACCTTCGCGACCAGACCGGCCAGATCGACCTCGTCGTCCGGTCCGGCGGTGTCGCCCTCCTCGTCGTCGTCGTCGACCGCCACGTCACTGCCGGCCGCGCCCGTGACGGTGTCACTCGGCACGGCTGGGGCTGGGGATGGCGATGCGTCGACGGGATCGTCGAACCCGGCGTCCGTGCCGCTCTCGAACTCGTCGTCGTCCTGCCACACCGGCGCAGCCAACGCCTCACCGGCCACGATGCCGCTCGACGGCTCGGACAGGTCGATGAGCGTCTCGTCGTGGACCTCGACCGAACGGCGCCGACCGAACGGCGACCGGGCGCCGGCGGCCACGACCAGGACGGCCAACCACAGGACCGTCTGTGCGACGCGCCACAACGCCCGGTTCGCGTCCTCGCGATAGGTCAGCACGCCGGTGCCGGTCTGCGTGATGTCGAACGCCGTCGTGACACCGAACCCGGGCCGGGATTCGACCGGGGTTCCGTCGACGGCCAACTCGACCCGTTCGTCGTACGGCACCGCGATGTGCAGGACCCCGGGGGCCACCTGGTTGACACCCGTGGGTTCGCGCAGGTCGGCGCCGACCATCGACGGTAGCGCGCGAGAGAGATCGGACCGGGCGAGAGAGTCTTCGCCGGCCAGCCGCGACGCGTCGGCCGCTTCACCGGTCAGCTGTGCGCCGGCCGGGATCCAGGCCCGGTTGACGAAGATCTCCAGTGTCGGTGGGCCGTACACCGACCCGAGATCCAGCTGGTTCTGCAGGCTCGGTACGAGCCCGCCCGCGAGCGGGATCGGGTCGTCGACCGTGGACACGACCCCGTCGGTCTTCGGCACGACGACGTAGCGCACCCCGAGCGGCGCCAGGATCCGTCCGGCGCGCAAGGTGGATCCGTCCGCGATGAGTTCGAGCGCACGCTCGAGCGCATCATGGGCCAACGAACGTGGGCGGATGAAGCGATCGGTGAAGTCGAATTGGCCGGCGTCGGCCACCCCGTAGGCGATCCCGTCCGAGAACTCGCCGTCGACGACCGGGATCACCTGCGGATCTCCGACGTAGAGCACGCGGTAGTCGCCGGCGACGACGTCGCGCGGCATCTGGGTCTCGAGCAACCGGACCATCGGCGTCTCCGGCGTGTGCCAGGCGCCGTTGCCAATCGCGACGACGGCAGGGATCAATCCGATCACGATGCCGGCGTTCGCGAGCAGCCCGATCGGCTGACGCCAACCGAAGCCACGCCGCAACACGTCGGATCCGAACCCGCCCGCGACCGCCGCACCCGACAGCGCCAGCCCCAGCGCGACAGGGGCAGCCAACAACGACGTGGTGGGCAACGCCACGTCGATCGAGCCGCGTTCGGACAGGACGGCCAACGAGCCGAACCCGACGATCAGGGCACCCGCCCGCACACTCCAGGTGAGACGCCACGCCCGGCTGATCGCCACTGCGGCGAGCATCGGCAGGTAGAGCGCGAGCGCCAGCACGGCGAAACGTTCGGTGGTCGGGGCCAGCGTCGAGATCTCGGCCAACGTCCGGCCGCTCGGACGCGCCGGCTCGGGACCGACGAGCGTGCTCCACGTCCAGTCGAGCGACCACGGCATGTTCAGGACGAATGCGACCACGACGGACGCGGCGGTGGACACGGCGAGCCACAGCGCGACCCGCCACGAGCTCCCGGCCAGCAGCGTGGACACTGCGAGCAGGGCGCCGACTCCGGCCCACAGGGCGATGACCACCGGGACGAACGCAGCGGCGACGCCGAGCACCAGCGTCAGGAATGCGAGCGCGCGGGCCCGGTGCCGGAGTCCGACCGCGACGACACCGTCGGCGAGGTCGTAGACGTCGGCGTCGGGATCGGCGGTCTCGATGCCGGCTGCGCGTCGAACGAGGTGGACGAGCCATGGGAGCGCCGCGAACCAGATCAGCGCCGACATGTCGCCGCGACTCAGCAACCCCGGGACGAGCGGCGTGCCGACGTAGATCGCCATGCCGGCGATCCTCGCCCGGTTGACCGGGAACACCGTCGCGAGACGCCACGCACCGACCCCGCCGAGCAGGTACAACCCCACGATCGACAGTGTCTGCAGGAGTGCCATGTTGAAGAGCGTCAGCACGCTCAGCACGGCCAGGATCACATAGCCGGTCGGCAGGGCGGCCGTCGTCCCGAAGCCTCTGGCGTCGAACGACCCGCGGTACTCCGCCCACAGATCGCTCGGGCTGCTCGGGAAACGGAGGAACTCCCCGACCGCCGGCACGCCGTTGCGGATGAACTCGCGGCTGCCGACGACGATCGCGAGCACGACGCAGAGCCACGCGAGCAGCGGACCGAACGATGCCTCACGCCACCGACGGACGGTGGTGTCGGCGCCGACGTACGTCTCGGTGTCCTTGCCACGCAGGTACGAGGTGAGGCGCGAACTGCCGCGGTCCTGGAGACCGAGCACTTCGCGCTCGGGCACCACGCGCTGGCCGCGGATCGCCCGGCGACGGGCCATGATCGACCCGGTGCGCGGCACCAGCCCCCCGAGCGCCCTGGCCGAGGAGAGCGCCTCACCGAACCGGCCGGTGAACAGCCCGACGATCAACTCGACCAGGGTCACCAGCACCATCTGGATCGAGCGACCGAACAGGCGCGATCCCCCGGTGAGGGTTGCGACGGCGCGCATCCGATGACGGGCTCGCAGTGTGCGGTGGTTGAGGTCGGGGCGGCGCAACGGGAGCTGTTCGAGATGACGGACGCTCGCGTCGGGCGCCACGATCACGCGGGCGCCGGTGAGATGGGCGCGCCAGCACAGATCGATGTCGTCGCCGTGGAAGGAGATCTGGGGATCGAACCCGCCCAGGGTCCGGAACAGATCGGCCCGGATCAGCACACATGCCGACGGCAGGACGAACACGTCGCGGACCGCGTCGTGCTGTTCCTGGTCGGCTTCGCCCGGATCGACGATCGGGTCGACCTCGCCGAATCGATCCAGCCCGAGGCCGACGTGTTGGAGCATCCGGGGGTCGTCCCACTCGGTGAGCTTGGGGCCGACCACACCAGCGTTCGAACGGAACAACTCGGCCACGAGCAGGCGAACCACGTCGGGGGCGGGGGCGATGTCGTCGTGGCAGAGGAGGAAGAACCCGTTGTCGCCCTCGACCAACCGCAGCACCTCGTTGATCGCCGGCCCGAACCCGGGATTGCCGGCGAGCGAGCGCACGAACGCAGAGGGGATCATCGCCCGGATGCGGGCGGTGAGCTCGTTCCCGTCGTCGTCCGACGTCAGCAGGAACAGCGTGCGGAAGTTCGGGTAGTCCTGATCGGCGAGGGACCGGAGGGTCACATCGAACCAGTCGCCCGGGTCATGGACGACCATGACGGCAACGACCGACGGCGCGAGTTGTGTGTCCGTCTCCACGATGGATCGAGGCTAGCGGCGGTGTCGGTCGGGAGTCGGTCACTCGGGATCGGCAGGTGTGACCGACTTCACCTGCGATCTCGTCCCGGATTGCTTGCAATAGTTAGCACTAGCTGCCACACTTGCAATCAGTCCCGGCGGAACCGCCGGAGCACGACGAGATCCACCCCGGATCGCCGACAGAAAGTACCGACCGATGATCACCTGGAACGACCTCAAGCACCTCGACGTCAAGAACGTCGACCTCACGAAGCTCGATCTCTCCCGCTTCGACGTCCGGAACCTGCCGACGTTCGACCTGCCGACGTTCGACCTGCCGACGTTCGAGACTCCCGATGTCGACACCGACCGCGTGTTCGGGTTCGCCCGCGACACCGCCTACGCCGGTGTGGGTGTCGCAGTGATCACTGCGCAGAAGCTGGACGCCCAACGCCGCGACGTGACCGAGCGGATCACCGCCCAGGTGCGCAAGATCGTCGGCGCCACCGCCTGACCGGACGGGGTCGGACCCCCTCCGGCCGGGACCGCGGTCCCCTCCCGCACGAGCGCGGAGTTGGCCGGTAACCTCGGGTCCTCGTGTCCTCGCCCGAAACCCCCGCGCTCCGTCGCGTACCGCTCCCGGAGGGCACCCTGCCCGTGGGCGCGGCACTGCTCGTCGCCGGCATCGCCACCTATGCGTTCTTCAAGGTCGGTGAGGTCGCGCTCGGGGGTGAGGACGAGTTCAAGCCGATCGTCGCGATGTGGTTCGCGACCTTCGCGCTGGCACCCGGTTTCTTCCTCCCGCTCGAGCAGGAACTGGGCCGCGCCCTCTCCCACCGCAAGGCACAGGGCCAGGGAGGGCTCCCCGTCGTCCGACGGATCGTCACGATCGGCGCCGTGATCACGGCGATCGTGCTCGCCGTGATCCTGGTCGCGAGTCCACTGATCACATCCGAGTACTTCGACGGCGACTGGTGGATGCTCGCCGCGCTCGCCACCGCCTTCACGGCGTACGCACCCGCCCATCTCGCGCGCGGCATCTGCGCCGGAACCGGCCGGTTCCGGTCGTACGCCCTCGTCATGGGCTCCGACGGGGTGATCCGCATCGCGGCGTGCGTGGTACTGGCCCTGTTCGGCATCGATTCGGCCGCGCCGTACGCGTTCGCCGTGGCGCTGTCGCCGCTCGTGGCCGTGGTCGCCGTGAGCATGCGCGGTGAACTCACCACCGAGCCCGGCCCGGAAGCGCCGATGAGCGAGGTCACGCAGAACCTGGGCTGGTTGCTGCTCGGCACGGTCTGCGCGGCGACGCTGCTCAACGCCGGCCCGGTCACCGCCAACCTGCTCGCCTCCGACTCGGAGGCGGAACTGGTCGTGTGGTTCGGATTCGGCGTACTGCTCGCCCGGATCCCGCTCTTCCTCTTCCAGGCCGTCCAAGCGGCGCTGCTCCCGCGGCTCGCGCGTCTGGCCGCTCGCAACGAGCTCGAAGAGTTCCGCGACGGCCTCCGCAAGCTGATGCTGCTCGTCGTCGCGGTGGGTGTGATCGGCACGCTCGGCGCCTTCGTGATCGGACCGTTCGTCATCGAGCAGGTCTACGACGCCGAGCTCTCGGGCCGGACGCTCGCCATGCTGGCCCTGTCGAGTGCCACCTACATGGCCGGACTGGCCACGGCCCAAGCGGTCATCGCCCTCCGCGGTCACGCGCTGGTCGCCGCCGGATGGGGCGTCGGCGTGGTGGTGTTCCTGCTCGGCACGTGGCTGTCGAGCGACCTGCTCTTCCGGCGGATCGAGATCGGGTTGCTGCTGTCCAGCATCGCGGCGCTGATCTGTTTCGCCTTCGCCCTGCGCCACAAGTTGGCGGCCGGCACCGGCCCGACGCAGGGGTCGCTGATGGACGCCATCATCGACATGCCCTTCGAGAGCTGATCCGCTCGGCTGTCACGCCGTCGGCAGCCGTCAGTCGAGCGTGATGCCGGCCTTCTTGGCCTCGATCTGGAGATCGTTGGCGACCATCATGCTGATCAGGGTCGGGAAGTCGACCTCGGGCACCCAGCCCAATTGGTCGCGCGCCTTCGACGAATCGCCGATCAGGAGGTCGACCTCGGCCGGCCGGAAGAACTTGGGATCCTGACGCACGTAGTCCTGCCAGTTGTCGATGCCGACCTCGGCGAACGACCGTTGCACCAGCTCTTCGATCGAATGGGTCTCGCCGGTGGAGATCACGAAGTCGTCGGGCTCGTCCTGCTGCAACATCAGCCACATCGCCTTGACGTAGTCGCCGGCGTACCCCCAGTCGCGCTTGGAGTCGAGGTTGCCCAGCACGAGTTCGTGCTGGAGACCGAGCTTGATGCGGGCGGCCGCGTTGGTGACCTTGCGCGTCACGAACTCGATGCCGCGCCGTGGCCCCTCGTGGTTGAACAGGATCCCCGAGCACGCGAACAGGTCGTAGCTCTCGCGGTAATTGACGACGATGTCGTGTCCGAAGACCTTGGCGCAGCCGTACGGGCTGCGGGGGTGGAACGGCGTGAGCTCGGTCTGCGGGGTCTCGCGGACCTTGCCGAACATCTCCGACGACGACGCCTGGTAGAAGCGGATCGGGTTGTTCTGGCTCCCGCCCACCATGCGGATCGCCTCGAGCATGCGCAACACGCCGAGGCCCGTGATGTTCGCGGTGAGCTCGGCCTGGTTGAAGCTCAGCGCCACGAAGCTGATCGCACCGAGGTTGTACACCTCGTCGGGCTGGGCCATGTTGAGCGCGGCGACGAGCGACGGGAGATCGGCGAGATCGCCCGGCACCGTCTCGATGAACGGCATCTCCTCCAGGACCGCGGCGACACGAGGATTGCTCTGGCCCTTCACCATCCCGTAGACGTCGTAGCCCTTCGAGTGCAGGAATTCGGCGAGGTGCTGGCCGTCCTGGCCGGTGATCCCTGTGATGAACGCGCGTGGCACGGTGGGCTGTCTCCTTCGTCGTCGGACGGACCGAGTCTAGGGAGCTGCGCCCACGCCCCCTCGCCATCCGGTCGACCCGACCTGGGCGGGACGACCCACGGTGATCTAGCGTGACGGGTGCCGAACGGGCCCGATGATGACCACTCCTGCTCTCGACCTCGCGATCGACATCGGCCCGCTGTACGGGCACAGGACCGGGGTCGGCGTCGCCGTCGACGGCCTGATCGACGCGCTGCGGGTCCGCGACGACGTGCGGCTCGCGCCCTACCTCGTCAGCTTCCGGGCCGATCCGGCGTCCGGCCATCACAAGCTCCCGCTACCGGGCATCGTGGCGTCACACGTGTGGTCGCGCACGAACCGACCGGCGGCGGATCGCTGGCTCGGTCCCGGCGACGTGCTGCACGGCACCAACTACGTGGCCCCGCCCTCCGCCCGGCCCACGATCATCTCGGTCTACGACTGCTGGTTCCTGTCGAACCCCTCCGGAGCGAGCCGTCTGGTGCGTCGAGCCGGACGGACGTTGCGACGCCGGGTGGCAGAAGGCGCGTGGATCCACACGAGCTCGGCCGCCACCGCCGAGCAGGCCCGCACGATCCTCGGCACCGATCGGGTCGTGAGCGTGCACCTCGGACCACCGCCGCAGACGGTGGCGGCGCCGGCGACCACCCCGGCCGGCCTCGAGCCCCTCCTCGGACCGCCCTTCGTCCTGGCGATCGGTACCGAGGAGCGCCGCAAGGACCTGCCGACGCTCGTCGCTGCGTTCGGCGAGCTGGCGGCCGACCGTCCGCTGCTTCGACTGGCGCTCGCCGGTGCCCGCGGCGACCAGTCGGCCGAGGTCGACACGGCGGTCACCGCGCTCACCGGCGACGCCCGTGGCCGCGTCCATCGGCTCGGTCCGGTCGACGACGCCACGAAGGCGTGGCTGCTCCGTCACGCATCCGTCCTGGCCTACCCGTCGCTCGACGAGGGGTTCGGCTTTCCGATCCTCGAGGCCCAGGCCGCCGGCACGCCCGTGGTCGCCAGCGACGTCGGCTCGGTCGGCGAGGTCGCAGGAGCCGGCGCCGTGCTCGTCGCCGGAGGGTCGGATTTCGCAGCACCGCTCGCCGCGGTCGTCGATGGGACGACATCCCGTCTGTCACTCATCTCCGCCGGCCACGAGAACCTCGCCCGCTTCTCGTGGGACGCGACGGCGGACGGCCTGATGGCCCTGTACCGACGGGCCCTGGCCGAACGATGAGCGTCACCGTGCTCGCAGGGGGCGTCGGCGCCGCCCGGCTGCTCGGCGGGCTCGTGCGTGCCATGCCGCCGTCGGACATCACCGCCGTCGTCAACACCGGCGACGACACCGTGCTGCACGGCCTGACGATCTCCCCCGACGTCGACACGATCGTCTACACCCTCGCCGGGGCGATCGACACCGAGCGGGGGTGGGGTCTCGCCGGCGAGACGTGGCGAGCGATGGAGGCGCTCGAGCGCTATGCAACAGTGCGCCCCGACGGCTCCGCGGCCGCGCCGACGTGGTTCAATCTCGGCGACCGTGATCTCGCGACCCACTTCTACCGAACCGCACGACTCGCCGAAGGCGCCCTGCCGACCACGATCACCGGCGAGATCGCTCGCGCGTGGGGCCTGGAACCGACGCTCCTCCCGATGACCGACGACCGGTTCCGCACGCGGATCACGCTGGCCGAGAGCGGCGAGGAGGTGTCGTTCCAGGACTACTTCGTACGCCTCCGGCACGGTGCCGAGATCTCCGCGGTGCGCTTCGACCACGACGCGACACCCACCGTCTCGACGATGACGGCCCTCACCGATGCCGACCTGGTCGTGATCGCCCCCTCCAACCCGCTCGTGTCGATCGGCCCGATCCGCTCGCTGCCCGGCGTCGACGATGTGCTCGCCTCGCGTCGGACCGACGTCGTCGCGGTCTCACCGATCGTCGGCGGCGCGGCCCTGAAGGGTCCGGCCGATCGGATGCTCACCGAGCTCGGCATGGAGGCTTCGGTCGTCGGGATCGCACGTCACTACGCGCCCGTCGCAGCGGTGCTCGTCGTCGACGTGGTCGACGCCCATCTCGCGCCTGCCGTGGAGGCCGCCGGCATGCGGTGTGTGGTGGCACCGTCGATCATGTCGACACCCGAACGGGCCGAGGCGCTCGCTCGGGTGTGCCTCGCCGGCGTGAGCTGACCGCGACGGCGTCAGCGGATCTGCGCGAGGCCATCGGCCAGGTCGGTCCAGGGCGACCACGAGAGGTGGATCCTGGCCCGGACGGGCGACACCGCGAACCGCTGGATCTCGGTCGCGGCCGACGGTACGTACTCGGGCTCAGGGGCGTTCGGACCCGCGATCGTGTCCCACAGGGCTCCCACCGCGGTCTGCTCGCCCGTGCCGACGTTCACCACGAGACCGCTGCCGCGCGGTCCCGCCTTCGCCAGTGCGTCGACGGCATCGTCGATGAAGAGGAAGTCGCGGGTCTGGCGGCCATCGCCGGTGATCGTGGGCGCGAGACGCTCGCGTGCCGCATGCCGAAACGCGGC
>CAXBAZ010000044.1:0-12353 GCA_963973395.1 uncultured Acidimicrobiaceae bacterium | reverse complement strand
CACGAGCGGTCCGTTGGCTCCGTCGCCGAACCCGTCGGCAACGAGGTCGTACGCACGCCGTTCGGTACGGGACACGCCCATCGTGCCCTCGTCGGGGAAGCCGAGCTGCAGCGCCAGGATCGGCGCCGTGAGTGCGAGCAGGAGCACCGTGACACCGACCGCGTAGCCCCACGCGTGCCGCGAGACGTGGCGGCCCCACCGGCGCCAGCCGGCGCTGGCACCACCGACGTGGTGCTGCCGCTGGTGCTGGTCGTGGTGCTGGTCGTGGTGGTGATGATGGTCGTGCGTCCGACGGTGCAGACCGAGCCGGTTGATCCAGAGCCCGCTGACACCCAGGAACGCCGGGAGCAGCGTGATCGAGGCGACGACCATGATCAGCACGATGATCGACGTGGCGATGCCGGCCGCCGTCATGAACGGCACGCCGGCGACCGCCAGCCCCAGGATCGCGATCATGACCGTGCCACCGGCGAAGATCACCGCCTGGCCGGCGGTCGCCACCGCCCGCCCGGCCGCCTCGTCGACCGGGAGTCCCCGGGCGAGGAACTCGCGGTGGCGGGTCACGAGGAACAGTGCGTAGTCGATGCCGACGCCGAGGCCGATCATGCTGCCCAACAGCGGCGCCCAGCTCGGGATCGAGACGACGTGATTGACGAGCGGCATCAGCGAGACGCCGAGCGCGAGGCCGAAGACGGCGATCCCGATCGGGAGACCCATGGCGATCAGTGACCCGAACGCCAGCAGCAGGATCACGACGGCGGCTGCGAGGCCGATCAGCTCGGCTCCGCCGCCGCCCGCTTCCTCGAAGTTGAAGAACAGCTCTCCCCCGGCCTCCACGCGGAGCGACACGTCGCCGCGCACGTCGTCCACCGACTCCTTCAGGCGGTCCAGGTCGGCGACCGACAGATCCTCGAGCACGGGGTACTGCACCGACAGGAGCGCCACGTCACCGTCCGGCGAGATCGACTCCTCGACGGCGACGACCTGTGGGAGCGACTCGATCGCGGTTCGGACCTCGGCCAGTTCCGCGGCCGCGTCGGCGTGCGAGAACGTGACCGCGGCCGTCGGGGTGGCCACCACGCGGGCGGTGACACCGGCTCGATCGGAACCGGCCGACGAGAGCAGGTCGGTCGCGATCTGGGAATCGACGCCAGGGACGGTGAAGCTGTCCTCCATGTCGCGACCGAACGCCCCGGACGAGACGACGACGGCGATCGCCGCGAGCGCCCACAGTCCGATGACGACCCAGGGGCGGCGGGCCGAATTGCGGCCCAGGTGATACAAGAACGAGTTCACAGGATTCCCTTTCACGAAGCGGGCCCGATCGGCCCTGCCTCGTTCGTCGAGGCGCTGTGATCGATGCTGACGCTCTCGGTTCGACACGGCATCGGCCCACCGGTCACGGCCGGATCGGTCGATCAGGCGGTCGCAACCCGTCCTTTCGGCCGATCCGGTGACCGGTCGGCGATCCGTACGATGGTCCGATGATCCCCGCGAGCGTGCGCAGCTATCTGGCGGAGCCGGCGATCACCGATCCCCCGACCCGCAACCGGCGCGACTGGGTGCTGGTCGCCGTGGCCTCCGTCGGCGCGATCCTCGAGGCGACACTGCGAACCGACGATGGATGGGTCGACGTCCCGGTCGGATGGAGGATCGCCGCCGTGATCATGTTCTTCGTCGCCGCACCGCCGGCGATTCTCCTGCGCCGGACCCGTCCATTGTTGGCCACGTTCTGGGGCTTCGCCCCGACCGTCGCATTCGGCGTCGCGGCCGCGGTCTCCGTCGGCGCCTTCGGCGGCATCACGGTCACGGGCGTGATCCTCGTCGTCCCGTACGCCCTGTACCGATGGGGCTCGGGGCGCGACGGTGCCATCGGAGCGTTGGTCCTGATCTCCGCCGCGATCATCGGGTTCCTCTCCGACCCGGCGACCGGCATCGGCGACTGGATCGGCGGGTTCATCTTCCTGAGCATCCCCGTCCAAGCCGGCTTGCTCGTCCGCTACCGCGGCGCGGCGAGAGCCCGTCAGATCGACGAGGCGAAGTCCCGCGAACGCGAGCAGCTCGCCCGCGAGCTCCACGACACGGTCGCCCACCACGTCTCGGCGATCGCGGTCCAGGCCCAGGCCGGCCAAGCCGTGGCGGCCACCGACCCCGAGCGGGCGGTCGAGATCCTGTCGGTGATCGAGATCGCCGCCTCACGAACGCTGACCGAGATGCGCGCCATGGTCGGATCGTTGCGATCCGGGGTCGATGCCGAACTCGCTCCCCAGCACGGCGTCGCCGATCTCGCCCTCCTCGCCCACGATGCGACCGGCGATCTGCGCGTCGACGTCGACGTGTCGCGATCCGTCGGCGACCTCGGTCCGGTGGTCGACGCCGCCGTCTACCGCATCGCCCAGGAGTCGATCACCAATGCTCTGCGCCATGCCCGCCACGCGACGCGCGTCGTCGTCTGCGTCACCACCGACGGCGACGACGTCCGCGTCGTGGTCACCGACGACGGCGACGGCGGCGACGCCACCCCGGGCCACGGCTACGGTCTGCTCGGTATGGCCGAGCGGACGCACCTCCTCGGTGGGCACTTCGACGCCGGCCCTGCGTCGCCACGCGGATGGAGCGTCACGGCGACGCTCCCGCGTCAGGCGGCGACGTCATGACGATCCGGGTGCTGATCGCCGACGACCAGGACCTCGTACGCACCGGACTCGGCATGATCCTCGACGCCCAGCCCGGGATCGAGGTCGTCGGGCTGGTCGCCGACGGACGCCAGGCCGTCGAGCAGGCGCGTCGGCTCCGCCCGGACGTGTGCTTGTTCGACATCCGGATGCCCGCGCTCAACGGCATCGAGGCCACCCGGGAACTGGCCGGTCCGGAGGTCGCCGATCCCATGGCGGTCGTGGTGATCACCACGTTCGATCTCGACGACTACGTGCACGACGCGCTCAAGGCCGGCGCCCGCGGGTTCCTCCTGAAGGACGCCGGTCCGGAACTGCTCGTCTAGGCGATCCACGCCGCTGCGAACGGCGATGCACTGATCGCCCCGAACATCACGGCTCGATTGCTGTCGACGTTCGCGGCGGGTGCACGATCGACGCCGGTCCAGCCGGTCGAACCCCTGACGCAGCGCGAGGAGGAGGTCCTGGTCACGGTCGCTCGCGGCCGGACGAACGCAGAGATCGCCGACGAGCTCTACATCAGCCTGAGCACGGTCAAGACCCATCTCGGGAGCCTGATGAGCAAGCTCGGGGCCCGCAACCGAGTGGAGATCGCGATGTGGGCGTACGAGACCGGCAGGGTCCGGTGACGCCGCCGACGACCGTCAGAGCCGTCGGTACATCACGTGGATCGGCGTGTCGCCCCGACGAGCGTGACGGAACGCATCCGGAATCGTGCCGACGATCTCGAATCCCAGCGATGTCCACAGCCCGATTGCAGCGGTGTTGCTCGCAACCACGGCGTTGAACTGCATCCCGCGGTAGCCGAGCCGGCGGGCCTCGTCGATCACGGCGGACGCGAACGCCCGTCCGATGCCTCGTCCCGCCAGCTTCGGCGCCACCATCCAGCCGGCGTTCGCCACGTGGTCGCCCAACCCCGGCTGGTTGGGTGCGAGCAGCGCCGTGCCGACGACCTGTTCATCCAGCAGGGCGACGAACGTGGTGCGAACCCGGCGCCCGGCGCCGATGTCGTCGAGATGCAGCCACGCTGCCCGGGCCGCGGCCTCGTCGATGTCCGGGGCGTACATGTACGTGTCGCCACCGGTCACGACGTCGCTGAAGATCGTCCAGATCGCCGGCCAGTCGTCCGCGACCGCCCGCCGGACGGTGATCTCCGTGTCGGCCGCCATCGCGTCGGTCAGTCGACGCGCGGAATCAGGCGCAGGCCGAGTTCGGCGATCGCCTTGGGATCGCCGGGGATCGGGCTGTTCGTCATCGGGTCGGCGCCGCTCTGCGTCTTCGGGAAGGCGATCACCTCGCGGATGTTCTCCTCCCCCGCGAGGATTGCGACCAACCGGTCGAGACCGAAGGCGAACCCGCCGTGGGGCGGAGCCCCGTACTCGAACGGGTTGAGGAAGAACCCGAACTTCTGGTCGGCCTCCTCCTGGGTGATGCCGAGCGCGGTGAAGACCTTGCGCTGGAGCTCGGGCTCGTGGATACGGATGCTGCCCGACCCGAGCTCCCAGCCGTTGAGCACCAGGTCGTAGGCGATCGAGCGGACCGCCATCGGATCGGTGTCGAACTTGTCGAGGTCGTCCGGGTGCGGCATCGTGAACGGATGGTGGCCCGACTTCGGCTGCCCCGTCTCCTTGTCACGACCGACGAACAGCGGGAACTCGACGACCCACACGTACTTGTACGGCCCCTCGTGGACCGGCGGCCGACCCAGGTCGTTGCGGAGCGTGCCGAGCACCTCGCACGTGGTCATCCACTCGTCGGCGACGATGAGGACCAGGTCACCCGTCTCGGCGGCCAGCGCGGTCTTGACCGCCGTCACCTCACCGGCCGACAGGAACTTCGCGACCGGCGAATCGACGCCGCCGTCGGTGCACTTCAACCAGACGAGGCCCTTCGCGCCGAGCGACTTGGCCCGGTCGGTGAGCTTGTCGAGCTGGTTGCGCCCGTAGTCGGTCGCGGCGCCGTCGACCTTGATGCCCTTGATCGACGCGGCGGACGAGAACGCCTTGAACTCGGTGCCGGCGAAGGCATCGGTCAGCTCGGTCAGCTCCATCCCGAAGCGCATGTCGGGCTTGTCGACGCCGAACCGGTCCATCGCCTCGCGCCAGGTGATCCGTTCGATCGGATCCGGGCGGTCGCCCGTGACCGCCTCGGCCGCGTCGAGCACCGCCTCGCTGACGGCGTCGAGCACGTCGTCCTGGTCGACGAAGCTCATCTCCATGTCGAGCTGCATGAACTCGTACTGACGGTCGGCGCGGAGGTCTTCGTCGCGCAGACAACGTGCGATCTGGTAGTAGCGGTCGACGCCGCCCACCATCAGCAACTGCTTGAACAGCTGCGGCGATTGTGGCAGGGCGTAGAACGAGCCCGGCTCCTTGCGGGCGGGCACGAGGAACTCGCGGGCACCCTCGGGCGTCGACGGCACCAGCATCGGTGTCTCGACCTCGACGAAGCCCTGACGCACCATCGCGTTGCGCACGGCTGCGTTGACCGACGAGCGGATCCGGAGGTTCCGCTGCATACGTTCCCGTCGGAGGTCGATGTAGCGATGCTGCAGCCGGATGTTCTCGTCGACGTCGTCGGCGCGGGCGTCGACGGGGAACGGCGGCGGCGTGGCCTTGCGGAGGATCGTGACCTCGCACTCGCCGACCTCGATCTCGCCGGTCGGCAGGTTGGGGTTGATCGTGCCGTCCGGTCGCGCACGAACGACTCCCTTGACCTGGATCACGTACTCGGAGCGGACGTCGACGTCGTCGTTGACGACGCACTGTGTGATGCCGGTGTGATCGCGGAGGTCGACGAACGCGAGCTTGTCGCCGTGCTCGCGACGGCGTCCGACCCACCCCGTGAGGCTGACCGTCTGGCCGATGTGCTCGGGGCGGAGCTCGCCGCACTGGTGGGTGCGCATGCTGGTCGATGTCATGGTGTTGCTTCCGTCATGGTGTTGTTTCCTGGATGCGTTGCTGGAGGTCGGTGACGAGGCCGTCGCGTGGCACGGCGGTCTGGTCGGCCCGCGTCCGGAGCGGGCGCACGAGGGCGACGCCCTCGTCGAGCTCATCGGCTCCGACGATGACGGCGAACTCGGCGCCGCTGCGGTCGGCGGCCTTGATCTGGGCCTTCATGCTGCGCCGTTCGTAGGCGCGGTCGGCCGAGAACCCGGCGGCGCGCAGCTCGGCGGTGATGCGCAGCGCCTGCTCACCGCCGGTGGTGTCGATCACGAACACTTCGACGCTGGGGTCGGGCGCGGCGAAGACGCCCTCGTCGTCGCAGGCGAGCAGCGTCCGATCGACGCCCAGCGCGAACCCGATGCCGGCCGTCGCCGGGCCGCCGAGATCTTCGACGAGCCCGTCGTACCGGCCGCCGCCGCCGAGCGCGTTCTGCGCCGAGTCGAGCGTGCCACCCGCGAACTCGAACGTGGTGCGACGGTAGTAGTCGAGGCCGCGCACCAGCTTCATGTCGATCGTGAACGGGATGTCGAGTGCCCGCAAGCCGGTCTGGACCGATGCGAAGTGTTCGGACGCCTCGTCGGACCAGAACCGGTCGATCGTCGGCGCCTGCTCGATGAACGGGGCGTCGTCGCGGCGCTTCGAGTCGAGCACACGCAGCGGGTTCTTCTGCAGGGTGGCTTGACTCTGCTCGGAGAGCCGCTCGCCCGCCGCGTCGAAGTGCGCCCGCAGCGCGTCGACGTAGCGTGAGCGGTCATCCGGTTCACCGAGCGAGTTGAGCAGCAGGGTGACGTGCCGGAGGCCGAGCCGCCGGTAGAACTCCCAACCGAGCGCGATCACCTCGACGTCGAGGAACGGGTCGTCGGCGCCGAGCGCCTCGATCCCGACCTGGTCGAACTGGCGATAGCGGCCGCGCTGCGCCTTCTCCTGACGGAACATCGGCCCGCTGTACCACGCCTTCCACGGCGTCGTCGGGCGGTGTTGTGCGTACGCACGGCAGACGCTCGCGGTCAGTTCGGGGCGCAGGGCGAGGTGGCGGCCACCGAGATCCTCGAGCTGGTACATCTCCTTGCTGACCACGTCGGTCGCTTCACCGATGCGGGTGAACACGCCGGCGTCCTCCATGATCGGCGGGATGACCTGCTGATACCCGGCGGCTTCGACCACCTCGGCGAACACCGAGGTGAAACGGCGCCAACGGGCCGACTCCGGGGCAAGGATGTCGCGCATCCCGGGGCTCGTCTGGAACATGGGCACGGCTGACGAGGCTACCGCTGCGACCACGCCGCAGCGTGGCGACTTGCCCGGAGACGATGTGTCAACCGCTGCCGGGGATGATGCGGTGCACGTCGTACACCGCGTCGATGCGCTTGATCGTGTTGAGCACCGAGCCCAGCTGGGCGGCGCTCGACATCTCGAACTCGAAGCGCATCTTCGCGACCCGGTCGTTGCCGACGATCGTGTCACAACGGGTGATGTTGACGCCCTGTTCGCCGACCGCGTTGGCGACGTCACGGAGCAGACGCGACCGGTCGAGCGCGACGACCTCGACGCCGGCGGTGTACATCTCCGGTCGCCGATCGCCGTCCCACTCGACCTCGATCATGCGGGCCTCCTGGTCCTGGGCCAGCGTCATCGCGTTCGTG
Source organism: uncultured Acidimicrobiaceae bacterium (assembly GCA_963973395.1). GTDB lineage: Bacteria > Actinomycetota > Acidimicrobiia > Acidimicrobiales > Ilumatobacteraceae > Ilumatobacter. Next base: position 5,090 of record CAXBAZ010000044.1, on the reverse strand, counting down.
CAGTCGTGCCGGTGCACGCTCACGCCGCGACCCCGGGTGACGTAGCCGATGATCTCGTCGCCGGGCACCGGCGTGCAGCAGTTGGCGAGCCGCACCATCAGGTCGTCGAGGCCCTCGACGTGCACCCCGGTGGCGCCGGTGCCGTCGTCGTGATGACGGCGCGGTTCGAACACCGTGGTCGGGAGCTGGTCGGGGAGATCACCGCTGCGGAACAGGCGCGCCACCCGTTGGGCGACGCTGCGCGCCGACACGTGGTGCTCGCCGATCGCCGCCAGGAACGTGTCGACGTCGGTGTAGCTGTGTTCGACGATCACCTCGGCGAACTGTTCCGAGTTCCAGATCTTCTGGACCGGGAGCCCTTCGCGTCGGAACTCGTCGGCGAGGTCGTCGCGGCCCTGGGCGATCATGTCGTCGCGACGCTCGCGACTGAACCACTGGCGGATCTTGTTCTGCGCCCGGTGCGATGCGACGAAGCCGAGCCAGTCCTGCGACGGACCGGCCGAATCGACCTTGGAGGTGAAGATCTCGCACGTGTCGCCGCTGTTCAGTGTGTCGTCGAGCGACACCAACCGACCGTTGACCTTCGAACCGATGCACCGATGACCGACCTCGGTGTGCACCGCGTACGCGAAGTCGACCGGTGTCGACCCGACGGGCAACGTGATCACGCGGCCCTTGGGGGTGAAGACGAAGACCTCGTCGTGTTCGAGGTCGGTCTTCAGGTTCTGCATGAACTGGGCCGGGTCGCTGACCTCGGCCTGCCAGTCGATGATGCGGTTCAACCAGTCGATGTCGTTCGTGTTGCCGTCGCCCTTGTACGCCCAGTGGGCGGCGACCCCGAGCTCGGCACGGTGGTGCATCTCGCGCGTCCGGATCTGCACCTCGATCGGGCGCCCCTCCGGCCCGATCACCGTGGTGTGCAGGCTCTGGTAGAGGTTGAACTTCGGCATCGCGATGTAGTCCTTGAACCGGCCGACGACCGGCCGCCAGCGGCCGTGGATGCTGCCGAGTGCGGCGTAGCAGTCCTTGATCGAGTCGACGATGACCCGGACGGCGACGATGTCGAAGATCTCGTCGAACTCGCGGCCCTTGACGACCATCTTCTCGTAGACGCTCCACAGGTGCTTGCCGCGCCCGGTGATGTCGGCCTCGATGCCGAGTTCTTTCAGCCGGAGCCGGATCTCGGAGACCGCCTGCGCGAGATAGACGTCGCGTTCGGGAGTACGGGTCGCGACGAGGTGGTCGAGTTCGGCGTACCGCTTCGGATGGAGGGAGGCGAACGACAGGTCCTCGAGTTCCTGCTTGATCTCCTGGATGCCGAGCCGGTGCGCCAGCGGGGCGTAGATGTCGAGCGTCTCCTGGGCGATGCGCTGCTGCTTCTCGAGCGGGACGCCGCCCAAGGTGCGCATGTTGTGCAGGCGGTCGGCGAGCTTGATCACCAGCACGCGGAGATCTTTCGCCATCGCGACGAGCATCTTGCGCATCGTGGCGGCCTGCTGGGCCTCGCGTGAGTCGAAACGGATCCGTTCGAGCTTGGTGACGCCGTCGACGATCCAGGCGACCTCGGCACCGAAGTGCTGCTCGACGTCGGCGAGTTCGATCTCGGTGTCCTCCACGGCGTCGTGGAGCAACGCCGCGACGATCGACGTCTCGTCGAGACCGATGTCGGCGACGACCTTGGCGACGGCGAGCGGATGGTTGATGTAGCTCTCGCCACTCGATCTGGTCTGTGACCGATGAGCCTCGGCGGCCATGTGGTAGGCGCGGTTGATCGTGTCGACGCGCGCCTTGGGATGGTGCCGCCGGTAGCTGGCGAGGAGGGGGGTCAGCTCCGTCGACGCGGCGGTCTCGTGATGTCGCCGCCAGGGAAGGACACGATCGACCGTTGCCATCCGTGCTCCTAGTACGCCGTGAGGCTCTCGACCCGCCGCCCGTCGAACCGGGCACGACCACCGAGCTCCGCGATCTCGATGAGGAATCCGAACCCGACGATGTTGCCGCCGAGCGTCTCGACGAGTTTGCCGGTCGCGAGCGCCGTGCCGCCGGTGGCGAGCACGTCGTCGACGATCAGGATGTTCTCGTCGGGGTGGATGGCGTCACGATGGATCTCGAGCTTGTCGCGCCCGTACTCGAGGTCGTACTCCTCGCGCGCCACAGCCCACGGCAGCTTGCCGGGCTTGCGCACCGGTACGAAACCCGCCCGGAGCCGGTACGCGACCGGCGCGGCGAGGATGAACCCGCGGGACTCGACACCGACCACCCGGTCGACGTCGACGTCGTGGAACCGGGTGACCAGATCGTCGACCGCCCGGCCGAACGCAGCGGCGTTGCCGAGCAGCGGGGTGATGTCGCGGAACGTCACCCCGGGCTCGGGGTAGTCCGCGATCGCCCTGATGTGGTCACGAACCCACAGTGCATCGACGCCCATGCGCCGAGGCTACCGACCGGGGACGCCCGGTGCGTGGGTTCAGCGGCGCTTCTTCTTGCGTGGCCGTGGAGGATGGGACAACGCCGTGGTCGCCTGCTTGGCGTCGGGAGCGGTCGGCTCGACCCGCCCGTCGGCCCCCCGATCGACGGTGCCGTCGTCGTTGCGATCGTCCTTCGTGGAGACGGCGGCGGCGCGCGTGCGGCGGCTGCCGATGTCACCGCTGACCACCATCTCGCGCAACGCCTCGCCGACGGCCGGCTGCACGTTGCGGCCCTGCCACGCCTCGCTACCGGACTTGAGGAGCCCGAGCAGCGGCACAGCCAGGAAGATCGACGAGTAGGCACCGATCACCATGCCGAGCAGGAGCGCGATCGCGAACTCGGCCAGCGTGGCCTGCCCGAGCAGACCGGCACCGACGAGCAACAGCGAGATCACGGGCACCACCGAGGAGATGCTCGTGTTGAGCGACCGCATCAGCACGTGGTTCATCGACACGTTGAGGATGTCGGCGTAGGGCGGCTTCTGGGCCGCGAACCGGGCCTCGTTCTCCTTCACCCGGTCGAACACGATGACCGTGTCGTACAGGGAGTACCCGAGGATCGTCAGGAAGGCGATGACCGTCGGGGGTGTCACGATGAACTGGAAGACCGAGTAGATGCCGACGGCGACGACGATGTCGTGGAGCATGGCAACGATCGCCGCGACCGCCATCCGCCACTCGAACCTGATCGACAGGTAGATCGCCACGATCGCCACGAAGACCAACAGGGCGCGGACGGCGCTCTCGGTCACCTCTCCGCCCCAGGAGGCGCTGACCAGGCTCACGTTCACGTCGTCGACGTCGACGCCGGCGGCTTCGGCGAATGCCGCTCGTAGCTCGCTGCCGGTCTCCGCCGGTTGGTCGCCGACCTGGACCTTCACGAAGTCGATCGAGTCGGAGGAGCGCTCCTGCAACCGGGCGCCTTCGGTGGTCAGACCGTTGTCGGCGAGCACGTCTTCGGCGTCCTCGACGGTGAACCCGTTGGTCGACGGGACGTCCCACGAGACACCGCCGGCGAAGTCGATCCCGAGGTTGAGGCCCTGGGCGAACAAGGTGACCACGGTGACGACGATCAGCGCGAGCGACACCCCGAAGCCGTACTTCCTGCGGCCGATGAAGTCGATCGCGGTCTGACCGTTGACGGCGCGGCTGAAACCGCTCTCGGAGACGGAGACGGGTGCGGTCATGACGTCGCTCCGATCGGGGCGGTGACACCGGTCGCAGCTCGGCCGTCGCCCGCGAAGCGGCTGTTCGCGAACAGCAGCACGGCGGGACGGATGAAGAACCAGCACACCACCAGGTCGCAGATCGTCGTCAGGCCGACATAGAGCGCGAAGCCCTTCACCGATCCGACGCTCAGCCAGAACAGGATCAGCGCCGACATGAGCCCGATCAGGTTGGCGGCGACGATCGTGCGCCAGGTCATCGCGAAGCTGCGGGGCGCGGCGTTGCTGAGCGCACGACCCTGGCGGGTCTCGTCGCGGAGTCGTTCGAACAGCACGATGTACGTGTCGACCGTGATGCCGATCGACACGATCACGCCGGTCGCGCCGGCCAACGTGAACGCGTAGTTCGTCGCCTGCGACACGTAGGTGGCGAGCAGATACACCGTGCCGGCCCACACGATCAAGCCGATCACGATCACGAATGCCAGCCGGCGGTAGTACACGACCATGTAGGCGAGGGTCAGCGCGACCCCGAGCAGGCCGGCGACGATCGCGGCGTCGAGCGAATCCTGACCCGCCGTGGGCGACACGGTTTCGACCCGCTCCTGCACCATCTGCACCGGGAACGCACCACGATTGAGCACGTTCGCCAACGAGCGGGCCTCGTCCTCGGTGAAGCGTCCGGTGATCGACACACCCGTGTCGAACGCAGGTTGGTTCACGTTCGGCGCCGACTGCACGACGTTGTCGAGCACGATCGCCAACTGACCCGTCGGACAGGTCGCCTGACCGGCGAAGCACTGGGCGGCGAGCGCGTTCCAGTCGTCGTTGCCGTCACCCGTGAGGTCGACGGAGACCTGCCAGTTGCCCGTCTGGTCGAGCGAGACGCCGGCGCTCTTGCGGACGAACACATCGCCCTGCGCGCCCGACGGGCCGACCGTGTAGGTCAGTCCGTCGATGCCGACCAGCGTCGCACCGTCGGCGGAGGGGTCGGCGGAGGGGTCGGCGACGCCGGTGGCGAGCACCGGACGGAGATCGACGATGCCCGACACCGACACGGCGGCCAGCGCATCGTCCTGGTCGCGGACGCCCGGGAGGTCGACGATGACGTTGCTGCCCTCGACGCGGACGTCGGGTTCGGCGATGCCGGTCGATTCGAGCTGGTCGCGGACCAGGTCGCGCACGAATTCGAGGTCTTCGCCCGAGGTGCCGTCGACCTCGGGCGCGAGGATGACGCTCACGCCGCCGCGCAGGTCGAGCCCGAGCACCGGGTGGTTGTCGACACCGAGATTGAGGCCGAGGAGGCCGACGACCAACCCGACGAACAGGATGATCGATGCCCAGAGGCCCGACTTCTTCACGAGGCCCGCTTCACGACGCGTCCGCCTCGTCGTCGCCCGCGTCGACGGCGGTCCGGTCGTCGCCGTCGTCGTCGGCCGACGGCTTGACCTTGCCC
>CAXBAZ010000043.1:0-12587 GCA_963973395.1 uncultured Acidimicrobiaceae bacterium | reverse complement strand
CGGATCGCGACCCGCCATCGTCCTCATCCCGTCACCACCGCCTGAGCCTCGGCGACCGGCAGCTCACGCCATGACCACGTGAATGCTGTGGAGATCGGAAACGTCGGGTCGGACGTCGCGATGTCCCAGCCGACCGTCGAACCCACGTCGAACGTCCCCATCGGGTCGATCGAGGAGGCGTTCTGATACGTGTACGAGCACGCTCCCGGTGATGCGACCGAGAATGGGGCAAGGGCGGCAGCCATCGGGCAACTTCGGGCGCCGCCGCCCGGTTCACCGGGCTCGAGCGTCAGTGTTGACGGCGAAGCCGCCACCGTGGCGGTCACCGTCCCCGTCACGTTCGTGACCGTCGCGGTGAGCGAGATCGTCGAGAGCTGCTGGATTCGAAAGTCGTTCGGCGTCTTCACGTAGAGCCAGCCGAACTCCTGGTCCATCGAGGGCCACACCAACATCGGCGGCGCCAAGTAGTCCCACAGGTGCTCGTAGAGAGCGGCCACGACCGTCTCTTGTGTCACCAGCGGCACCCAGCTCATTATCTGGCTGGTGCCGTCAATCTCGAGCGTGTCGGGATCGACGCAGTAGCTCCACCACATCGTGTGGCTCCACACCAATCGCGAGATCGTCTCCTGGGAGTACAGGCTCTCGACATACGCTCGGCCCAACTCGTTCGACAACTGAGCATTCGTGATCTCGAGCGTCGCGTCCTGGTAGATCGGGTTGGGGTTCTCGTGGGATACGAATCTCGTATACGGCTCGTCCCCGTCACATGGGTTGTTCCATACGGCGGAGGGTGTTTCGAATCCCGTCAGGCTCACGCTGACGTCGATGCGCGCCCCGGTCTCAGATCCAGCCGCGGATACCTCGCTCGCACCTGCGACCGTCGTCAAGGTGATTGCGGTGACCACGGCGACCCTCATCCACCGCATACCGAGTTCTCCTCGCCGTCGGCGATCTCGAGCACCTCGGTTCCGGCGACGAGCCAAGTTCCGTTCTCCAACCTGAGTACCGACGCCCGCCGCGAACTCTCGAAGTCGTCGTCGACGACTTCCCCGGCTCCGTTGCTCATGATCGCGCCATCGACCTCGCAACTGACGACGGTTGCCTGAGTGTCGCTCGACAGTGCGACCGACTCGATCGTCAGGCGTCGACTCGCCGCGTTGGCGGCGGTGAACCCGTTCTCATTCCACAGATTCGCCTGGTTCGTCGCGAAGCCGAGGTACTCACCAGACCTACTCTCGGCGAGCGATGGCAGATCGCAGGCGGGCAGTTGCTCCAGACAGATGGTCCACGAGTCGAACGCCGTCGTGTACGCACCTGCCACCTCGGTTTCGACTGGTCCGAGGTTGGGAGCAAGAGTCGTCGGGGTCGTCGACGGTGCTTCCGTGGTCGCCGGCGGCTCCGTCGTCGAGGTCGCGTCCGTGGTCGACGGACGTTCCGTCGTTGAGGTTGCCGCCGTGGCCCCGGTCGTCCCCGGCGTTTCCGTTGTTGACGACCCCTCCGCTGTGGATGCTGTCGACGTGGTGGGCGGCGCCTCGACCGTCGTACTACTGCTTGCGTCGTCGTCGCCGGAGCAGCCAACGAGCGCGATGGTGCTGAGCAGCGGAACGATCCAGCGCGATGGCCGCGAGCGCCTCGATCTAACCCCCGGTCGGTACCCCATCCGAACCTTGTTGTCGATCATCACAGTCCTGTCCTCCCGCTGGGGCGGGATGGCTTTGGGACGGCTGGCTCTCGAAGAGCGATTACCTGCAACGGCGTACGAGTACTCACACCCCAATGTGGGGACAGTCAGTAGCCGTTTGGTCACAGAATGTTGAGAAATATCCTAGCGAGTTATCGCGCTAGATATCAAGGGCCGAATCCAGACGACGCTCCGGGCGGCGTTTCGCCGTTCGAGTCCACTCCTCCACGTCGGCGCGTCGCCACAATCGGGCGCGTGGCTTGTCGATTACCGGGGCCGGAAAGGTCCCACGACGCCACAACGTCGCAGCGGTGCCCGAGTTGCGCCATCCCAACTCCGCGGCGATCTCACCGGAAGACATCAACTCCTTGGGATCGAACTCAATCATCCCGGACCCAATAGTCAGCATCGATGCCCCGTAGCAAGTCGACACCCGCCGCACGGGTCGTCACGAGATGTGCGGAGTGAACCGTGGGGTAGGTGGCAGCGGGGTCACCGCGGCCGACGCGTCGCTCAATCTTCAGACCTCCGCTTCGAGCTGACCGGCGCGACTTGTCGATCTGTTCTCGCCGTGCTCCTGCGGCCACCTCGGCGGTGATGCCGTCTGCGCCAAACCTTCCGTCGGTGTGCGGCAACGAGCGTCGGAACGCAGGCTTTCTGCGGCGTGAGGTCGCGGTTGGCCGCGGCTCTGCTTGTGCGCGGACCCGGCCGGCCTCGCGTCGCCACAGTTCGATCGTCGCCTGATCGAGGACCGGTTCGTGGGGTGACGACCCCTCGCGCATACTCCATGGTGCCATATCTCAGCCCCTCGTTTCCCAGGCTGTCGGCCGCACTGCGTGACCGTCGGTGCGCGCGCTCGGAGCCGGGGAAGGTGTTGTATGAACCTCACCGGCTTGCGACTCAGATAGACGCTCACCCGTGCCCCTGTTGTACCGAACTCGGCCCACACCACAGGTGAACCTGTGTACAAGTAGGTCGAGTTCTCGCTGGGTGAGCGATCCATCGGTAACGATGTCGTGTGTGGGCGCGATGCTGGCGTGCATGGCCGTGGGCGGCCGGGATGCGATGATGACTGGATGCGGACAGCGTGCGAGTCATTCATCAATCGGGCGGACGGCTGACTGGTGGCAAATGAGATCGACGCGCTGCTCGCTCGGGTTGACGACCCCGCACTTCGGCGCGACCTGAGGACACAGTTCGACCGATTGCGACAGAAGCGCCAGTTCGGCCTCGTCTTCGAGGAGCACCTTCCGGAGCGGGTCACGCTTCCGCGGCATCCGATTCGGCGAGGAGCAAAGGTCGTGCCCGCCGACGATCGCGATGCCGATCCTCGAGTCGTTGCTGCCGTGCGTGGTGGTGTCGCGACGCTGCCGACGGATGACGGCCCGAGCGAAGATGTGCCGGTCGACTCACTCGTTGCGATCGCCGAGTTCGGCGAACCGATCTACCCGGGGCTGAAGCGTCTCGGATCAGTTGACCGTGGCGGTGACAAGCCCTCCCACGTCGTCATCAAGGGCGAGAACCACCATGCCCTCGAAGCCCTCCAGTTCACCCACGCCGGCAAGGTCGACTGCATCTACATCGATCCGCCGTACAACACTGGAGCGAGGGACTGGAAATACAACAACGACTACGTCGACGGCGACGACGACTACCGGCACAGCAAGTGGCTAGTGTCCCGCGTCAGAGGCCGTGCCCCATGGTGTGGTGGAAGTAGGTCTGTGACCCTTGGCTTCGTTGGCCGATCTTAGGCGGCCGGGAGTTCGGGTTGTTCGGTGGCGGGCACCTCCTTGAGGTGGTGGTCGATGAGAGCCATGGATTCTTCGCTCAGGTAGCGGCGTTCGGCGACGGCCCACTCGTCGTGTTGTTCGAGCAGGACGGCGCCGACGAGTCGGATCACCGAGGCGTCGTCGGGGAAGATCCCGACCACGTTGGACCGGCGCTTGATCTCTTTGTTGATCCGCTCCAACGGGTTTGTGCTCGAGATCTTGCGCCAGTGCGCCCTTGGAAACGAGGCGTACGCGGTGACGTCGCTTTCGGCTGCGGCGAGGATCTCAGCGGCTTTCGGGAACCGGTCCTCGAGCATGCCGACCACTGCGTGGAGCTGGGTGCGGGTCGCGGCGGCGTCGGGTTGGGCGTGGATCGTGCGCACCGTGGCGGCAACCATGTCCTTGTGGGCGTGGTTGACCGTGGCCAAGATGTTGCGGGCGAGATGCACCTTGCAGCGCTGCCACGAGGCGCCGGCGAACACCCGGGCGATCGAGGCCTTCAGCCCGGCGTGAGCGTCGGAGATCACCAGGCGCACACCGGTGAGGCCACGATCGCGCAGCGTTCGCAAGAACGCCGTCCAGAACACTTCGTCTTCGCTGTCGCCGACGTCGACGCCGAGCACCTCACGGTTGCCGTCGATCGTCACTGCGGTCGCGACGACGACCGCACGTCCCACGATGCGATGGTTGTTGCGGGCCTTGATGTAGGTGGCGTCCAAGTACACGTAGGGCATCGCGATGTGGCCGAGTGGTCGGCTGCGGAACACGGCGACTTCGTCGTCGATGCCCTTGCAGATCCTCGACACGGTCGACTTCGACACTCCCGACTCGCAGCCCAGCGCTCGCACGAGATCGTCGACCTTGCGGGTGCTGGTGCCGGTGATGTAGGCGGTCATGATCACCGCCCACAACGCCTGATCGACCCGACGTCGCGGTTCCAACAGGCTCGGGAAGAACGACCCGACCCGCAGCTTCGGGATCCGCAACTCGATATCACCGGCCGGGGTCGACAACGTCCGCTCCCGGCCGCCGTTGCGCTGGTTGGTTCTCGTGTCGGTGCGTTCGTGGAGCTCTGCGCCGATCGTGGCGGTCAACTCGGCGTCGATCAGGTCTTGCATGCCTCGTTCGAGCAGCCGGCGGAACAGGTCCTTGCTGTCGCCGTTGCCGAGCTGCGCAACAAGGTCGTCGAAGCGGGCATCATCATGGTGGGTCATCGCGTGTTTCTCTTTCTCAGTGAGTACTTGGTCGTTCTCACCAAGAGTCACGCGATGGCCCACCTCACCGGTGGACCTCCTCCGCTACTTCCACCACCTCACGGGACGCCAACGCGTCAGAAGTTCACTAGGTATTTCTTGAGGCTGTCGAGGATCTGGTCGGCGGTCTTGTGCCAGACGAACGGCTTGGGTTCGTCGTTCCAGGAGGCTACCCACGTGTCGAGATCGGCGGTGAGCTCTTTGATGCTGCGATGTGCTGATCGTTGGAGCTTCTTGCGGGTGAGTTCCGCGAACCACCGTTCGACGAGGTTCAACCACGATGAGCTGGTCGGGGTGAAGTGGAACGTGTACCTCGGGTGTTGGAGCAGCCATTTGTGGATGGCGGGTGTCTTGTGGGTGCTGGCGTTGTCCAACACGATGTGCACAGCGAGGCCGTCGGGCACGCTGGCGTCGATGAGGTCGAGGAACTTGCGGAACTCGACGGCGCGGTGCTGGGGGCGGGTCTGGTGGATCACCTGGCCGGTCGCGACGTTCAACGCGGCGAACAGGTCGGTCACACCATGGCGCTTGTAGTCATGGGTCCGGCGTTCGACCTGACCCGGGCGCATCGGCAGTGACGGCTGGGTGCGGTCCAAGGCTTGGATGCTGGTCTTTTCGTCGACGCAGAACACCACGGCGTGATGTAGATCCCCACGACATCGCGGACCTTGTCGACGAACTGCGGATCGGCGGACAGCTTGAAACTGTCGGTCAGCCACGGCTTGAGCCCGAACGCCTGCCAGATCCGCCCAACCGACGATGGTGACATCCCGACCTTCTTGGCCAAGTCCCGCGTCGACCAGTGCGTTGCATCAGTCGGGGTCTCTTCGAGAGTGCGCACCACGACCGCTTCGACCTCGGCATCGCCGATCGATCGTGGTGCCCCCGGTCGGGGCTCGTCGATCAACCCGTCGAGCCGGCGCTCGAGGAACCGCTTGCGCCACTTGAGCACCGTTGCCGGGTTCACACCCACCTTGTCGGCGACGTCCTTGTTCGACAGATCATCGGCAGCGAGCAACACGATCCGGGCCCGCTGCGCGATCGAGTGCGGAGACTTGGGTCGCCGCGACCACCGCTGCAACACCTCACGTTCCTCGTCGGTGACCGTCAAGGGCTGTCGCGGACGACCTCGTGATGCCATGACTCCACTATGAACCACCCACAACAATAACGCGAGCTATTCCTGACGCAGGACACTAGCAATGATGAAGCGCCGGCTACACCTCTCGCGCGATCTGCTCAACCTTGATGACGCAGTACTGATCGTGGCGATCGACGAACGTGAGGTGGGCCGACTTGGTCTGCTGCTGGAACAAGTCTTCCCGGAGGTCAGAATCGCCGGGCCAGGCGCGGGCGAGGATCGCAGGCAGGGCAAACAGGACGCGACGAACATGCAACTCGTCACGGTCGTGATGAACCGGGCGGGATCTCCGAGACCAGGACGACTGACGCGAGTGGAGGAGTACCTCTACTTCGTGTTCTTCGGTAGAGCCTGTGCCGCCGCCTGGACGGAGAACCACCTCGCTGAGAAGCAGGAGGTCGAGGCTGGACAGCAACGCAAGATGCCGACCGTGTGGTTCTCAGCGATCCGCGTCGGCGGGCGGAAGGCACTTCGGTCCTACTACGACGAGACAGAGCTCTTCTACCCTGTACTGCTCGATGAAGATTCCGGGGCCTTCCGTAGTGTCGGCCCACCTTTGCCAATGGCGCTCAAGCCGAAGGACTACGAAGTCCCTTCCGGGACGGTCGCCGTTTGGCCGGTGTCGAAGGGTCGCGAGCAGACGTGGCGCTTCAGTCGCGATCTGATGGAGCAGTATTTCGAGCGAGGCACGGCACGACTTGGTCGGCGCGATCCAGCGACAGGGCTCCGACCGGTGACGTACCTGCGCCCTGGAACCCTGAAGGAGATCGGCGACGGCGTCTTTGAGGTCCTTGGGAGGACCGAGGAGGGTGCCTTGATTCTTGGTCTGGCGGACGGCGAGGCTGCGGAGCAACGTAGACCACCGGCGACTGTCTGGAATCGGACGAGCCACTACGCACGTGACCACGGTTCAAAGCTCAATGCGAAGTTGATCCCGGGACGAGAGTTCCCCTACCCGAAGTCGTTGTATGCGGTAGAGGACGCCCTCCGTGTGGCAGTCGGCGAGAAGCCGAATGCGCTCGTGCTCGACTACTTCGCTGGTTCAGGAACAACGTCGCACGCAACAGCTCGACTCAATCGCCAGGATGGCGGGTGCCGGCGGTCGATCTTGATCACGAATAACGAGGTTTCAGCGCAGGAGGCCGAGGCTCTTGCGCAACGAGGTTTGACCCCGGTCGAAGCGGAGTGGGAACAGTCCGGCATTTTCGAGAACATCACGCGTCCTCGAATCGAAGCGGCCATCTCTGGCAGTACGCCCGAAGGCGACTCGATTGAGGGCGAGTACGCGTACACGGACAAATTCCCGATAGCCGACGGATTCGAAGAGAACGTTGAGTTCGTGGAACTCGCGGAGGAGGTCGAACTCGACATGGCGTTCGTCAACATCGCTCCGCTGCTGTGGATGCGTGCAGGTAGTCGTGGGCCGATCATCGAGGAACGCACTGCAGACGGCGTGCCGTTGCCGTTCGTCGCGACCGACGTCTACGCAATCCTCTTCGACCCTGACGAGTGGCGCACGTTCCTCGATGTGGTGCCGGACACCGTCACGACCGTGTTCGTCGTGACCGATTCGGCGTCGGTGTTTGCCGGCGTAGCGGGCGAGCTGCCCGACGGACTCGACGTCGTCCGGCTGTACGAGAACTACCTGTCGACCTTCGCAATCAACCAGGGCGGGCGACGATGAAGTACGAGCTTTTCGACTACCAGCGTGCTGCAGCGATCGAGTGCCTCGACCGCCTGACTCGCGGAAGAGACGACAAGGACAGGGGATACCTGTCGTCATTCGCACTCTCGGCCATCACAGGTTCCGGCAAAACGGTCATAGCGACTGCGGTGATCGAGGGCATGGTGCACGGGTCGGCCGACCTGGAGGTCGAAGCCGACCCGCGTGCGACGTTCCTCTGGGTCACCGACGACCCGGCGCTGAACAACCAGACGCGCAACAAGATGCTGCAGGCCTCGGACCTGCTCCAGCCGGCGCGGCTCCGCATCCTCGACAACGACTTCCTCGACAGCGAACTGGCGCCTGGGCGGGTGTACTTCCTCAACATTCAGAAGTTGTCGAAGAATGCAGGACTCGCTCACGGCGGCCGCAATCTGCGTCAGCACTCGATGTGGGACGTGTTGGCGAACACGATCAACGGTGACAGCAGCGACCTGTACCTCGTGCTCGACGAAGCCCACCGGGGAATGAAGCCACCGCGAGACCGTCGGTCGATCGTCCAGCGGATCATCAGCGGTGAGCCAGACTCCAATCCACCGGCGCCCGTCGTGTGGGGCATCTCGGCAACGATCGACCGATTCACCGCGGCGATGAAGGGGATCTCAGGTCGCACCGAGTATCCGTTCGTGGAGGTCGACATCGACAAGGTGCGAGCTTCCGGCCTCGTCAAGGATGAGATCGGTCTCGACGAGCCGGACGAGACCGGCACGTTTGGCTCCACCCTGCTCCGTGAGGCGATCGCCTCGGCACGCGACTTCGAGCGGCGGTGGGCTGAGTACTCCACTGCTGAGAAGGAACCCGAAGTGCTCCCCGTCATGGTCGTGCAGGTCGCCGACAAGTCGACGCCGGAAAGGCTCGACGAACTGATGTCCGTGATCGAGTCGGGCTGGGACGCCGGTCTTGGCCCGGATGCCGCAGTGCACGTGTTCGGCGAGCACGAAGCCATCGAGCTGACCGGCCGCACGTTGCGCTGGGTGCCACCGGAGTCGATCCAGGGCGACGACGACATCCGGATCGTGTTCGCCAAGGAGGCCATCTCGACTGGCTGGGACTGCCCCCGAGCTGAGGTGCTGTACTCCGAGCGGCCTGCCAACGACGCCACCCACATCGCCCAGGTCGTTGGCCGGATGGTGCGCCAGCCACTTGCCCACCGAATTGCGACCGACGATGCGCTGAACACCGTCGCCTGCTTCCTCCCCAACTTCGATCGGACAGCGCTCGGAGTCATCAAGGCCGAACTCGAAGGACGGTCGGGCACTGCCGATGTCTCGACCGGTGCCGACGTCGTCCGGAAGCCGATGATCTTCCTCAGATCCGAATCGGTCCCGGTCGAAGCCTTCGACCTCATTGGCTCGCTACCGAGCGTGCCGGCGCCGGACACGCTGGTGAGTCCGCTTCGGCGGGCACGAACTCTGGCCAAGTTGCTCACCGACACCGCACCCGGCACAGCGCTCGTCCCGGGTGCGGGTGCGCAGCTGACGAAGGTACTGAACGCACGCCTCGACGGCCTCGCAGCTGAGTACGCAGAGCAGGTCGACGCGACCATCGACGATCTCAAGACCACCGACATCCGTCGGTCACGGCTTGGCCCAGATGGGAAGGAGTTGCCGGCGACGACTCGCCAGATCGCCACGCACATGGCCGACCTCGATCGGGACACCCGGCGGATCATCAACGCCGTGAAGGAAGGCGCCGGGAAGGACTTCTACAAACATCGCGCCCAGAAGGCGGGGGCCGACGCCGACCGCCTCGAGCTCAGGGTCGAGATCGCCGCACTTCTCCGGATCCCAACTGTCATCGAGTCATTCGAAGCCCGCGCGACCGAATGGGTTCGAGAACAACTTGACACCTTCAAGGTCGAGATCGACAACACGACAGGTGCCCGACGAGACGGATTCCGACGAGTCCAGGAGCAGGCGCTCACGCCCGAGGCGGTGACGGTCGCCCTGCGCGACAACGTCTCCGTTGCCACGGTCGACGGTGAGGGCAATCCGCTCCCCACATTCTCGGGTCACATCTACGCCGACGAGAATGGCGAGTTTCCCCTTGCGTCGACCTCCAGTTGGGAGACCGACGTCATTCGAACCGAGATCAGTCGGCCGAGCTTCGTGGCCTGGTACCGCAACCCATCCCGTGCGACCCCAGCTGCGCTTCGCATCGCATACCAAACTGACGCCGGGACGTGGACTTCCGTCCAACCCGACTTCGTCGTGGTGTCTCAGCGTGACGACGGCAGTCTCGGCGCTTCGATTGTCGACCCGCACGGCGACTACTTCGCCGATGCGCGCAACAAGCTCGTGGCTCTCGCCGACTTCGCCGAGGATCATGGCGACCGGTTCGTCCGCATCGAATCGATCTCGAAGACGTCAGGCGGTCTCCGGTCGCTCGACCTGCAGTCCGAGGCGGTGAGGGATCTCGTCCGGTCGTTCCAGGGGGCGGAGGTGGCGTCGCTCTACGATTCACCGTTGTCAACTCCGTACGCCACGGCGCCGTAAACGTTGCGGCCAGGAGCTTGCTGCCTGGATTCGCTTGCAGGTTGCTTTGCGAACGTCACGGTCACGTGGCGGTCACAGGATTCGCCGGACGAGGCAGCTCTGTGTGGTACGAGACCGACGACACGGACAGCGTGCCCGCACAGGGCATGGATATCCGGACGAGAGGGGACCGCACGGACGGTTTTCAGCGGTCTTAAACCTCTCTGTACGAACGTACGTGCGGGTTCGAATCCCGCCCCGGGCACCAACAATTAGCAGGCATGATGAAGTGAGACACAGCCTTTCGTCGCGTCTCGAAGATGCTGTCGAGTGCACAGAATGTTCTGCACAGAATGTTCACAGTTCTACGCTGGAAGCGCGCGCAAGGGCTCGGTGTATCGACGTAGCGGAGGCTGGGCGTTCCGTGTGGACCTCGGTCCGGACCCCGAAACCGGGCGACGACGCCAGCGCTCGCGACAAGGATTTCGCACCAAGGCCGACGCAGTGGCCGCCATGAATATCGTGATCGCCGACAGCGAACCACCACGCATCTGGCCGTGTCAGCCGCTCGCCGTCCGTCAGGTCGCTCGGTCGTGGCTCGAACGCAAGAGCGGCGAGTGCACGCCATCGACGCTGGCCGCATATCGCCGATCGGTCGACAAGATCTGCGACCGTTTCGGCGACCTCCCTAACGGTGACCTCACCGTCGCGATGGTCGACGAGTTCGAACGCGAACTCCTCGACCATGGTGCAGTCGGCGGGGGAGCGTTGTCGCCCAAGTCAGTGCACGCCGTGCACGCGGTGTTCCACCAGGTGCTCGACGACGCCGTGTGCCGCGGTGCCGCCGTGTCGAACGTGGTGGCGTCGGCGCGGCCTCCCTGCCACCGCGACGACGACGATGTCGTGACGACCTGGACGCCCGACGAAGTCCGAACGTTCTTGGAGACCGCTCGCGAGCATCGGCTCTATCCGGTGTTCTTCGTGCTGCTCGCCACCGGCCTCACCCGCGGCGAGCTCGTCGGGCTGCGGTGGGGAGACGTCGACCTCGACGCCGGCGAGATCACGGTCCGTCGCATCGTGTCGATGACCAACGGGCAACGAACCGAGACCACACCGTCACCGTCGGCCCGTCGAACCGTCACGATCGCCGACCGAACTGTCGACGTCCTTGCTCAACACAAACTCGAAGTCGGTGATGCGTGTGCGGAGCGGCCCGTTTTCGAGAAGCGCAACGGCGGCGAACTCAACCCTGAGTCGTTGTCGGCCACCTTTGGTCGGCTCGTCGAGAAAGCCGGCGTACCGCCGCTCACGATCGGCGGGCTGCGACACACCCATGCAGCGCTCCTGTTCCGAGCCGGCGTTGGACCGCTGGTGGTGTCCAAGCGCCTCGGTCACTCCACGTTCGTAAACACCCTGAACATGTACGGCCACCTCATCCCGCCACTGCGCGACGCCAACCTCGCACCATTCGAACAATCGATCCTTACAACACAGCCATGATCGGAATCGGCGACAAGAGCACCCCGTAGTCACCCAGCGCCACGATCAGGTGCGGCTGCGTCACCACACAAAGCGATCACGAGTACCTGGCCATGTGCAACGAACCGGATCCCGGGCGGTCCGGGCCGTTTCGACGCCGCGACTCCCGTGCACCGCACTGGGCCGAATGGTTGCGCTGTGTCCGACGGCGCGATTTTGTCCCCAGCCGTCAGGCAGTGTTCAGGGACTGGAGGCGTGCGCGTCGTTCAAGAATTCCGTGATCGCGTTGGTGAAGGCGTCGGTGTCGTCACCGGCGACCATGTGGCCTGCACCGCGTATGTCGACGTAGGCGGCGTGGGGCAGGCGGGCGCGGAACTCTTGTGCAACGTCGTCGGAGACGAGGTCTGATTGTTGGCCGCGTACGAGCAGGATTGGGCCGGTGACGGCGTCGGCTCCTTCGTACATCTCGCGTGCCATGCGGTCCATGCGATCTTGCAATCCGGTCGCCGATGCGTTGTCGACGCGTTGTCGCCATGTCACGAACTTCGGGTCCCAGCGCCAGACCAAACGGCCGTTCTCGGCCAGCCGCAGAACACGCTCGAGGCCTGACGACGAGCGGGGCTTGGCGCGGTGAGGGTTGTAGCCGGCGATCGCGGTGGCTGCTTCGTCGAGGTCGGCGAACCCCTCGGGATGGGCCGACATGAACGTCATGATCCGGGTGACGCCATCGAGATTCATTCGTGGCGTGACGTCGACCAGGACGACGCTCGAGAACAGTTGGTCGCTCGCGATCCGTTGTGCGAGAAGCGAACTCATACCGCCCATCGATGCCCCGACGACCGCAGGAGGTTCTGGCAGCGTTGCGACGATCTCGATGATGTCTCGACCAAAATCGAGCATGTCGTATTGGCCGGTGGGCGACCAATCGCTGTCGCCGTGGCCGCGCGAGTCGACGGCGGTGACGCGGAAGCCGTGACGGGCGAGCCGTTCACCGGTGTGCTTCCAGGCGTGACGGCTTTGCCCGCCCCCGTGCAACAACAAGACGTCCGGCGCATCGGCCGGGCCCG
>CAXBAZ010000042.1:0-12732 GCA_963973395.1 uncultured Acidimicrobiaceae bacterium | reverse complement strand
ATGTCGACGATCGGTCCGCCCTCGATGCTGAACCCGAACTCATCGCCCCGCCGGGCGGCGTGGATCGCCTTGGCGCTGCCGACGAGGGCCTTGGTCGGGGTGCAGCCGACGTTGACACAGGTGCCGCCGAGCAGCTGCCGCTCGACGACCGCCACCCGCCAACCCTCCTGGGTGGCACGGGCGGCCAATGCCGGCCCGGCCTGTCCGGTTCCGATCACCACGGCGTCGTACACGTCTGACATCGCACCCTCCTCGTCTCGGTTCGCCGTCCCGACCCTACGTGCGTGCGGACCCCGTTGCCGGGCGTCGGCGATCGTGACCGAACGGTGCGAACCCGGTTCGCTCCGTTCGCGTGATCGTCGCGTCGTGAGTCAGGGGTTGCGGGCGTGGCCTTCGGTGATCCATGTCCACGGCTTGGGCCCGTTGCCGTACCGCGACGACACGTGCTCCAGTTCGAAACCGGCTTCCCGTACGAGTCCGGCGACATCGCGGGTCAGGTGGCATCCATCGGCGAGACGCTTCTGGATCGGTTCGATCCGACGCTGCCACTTCGCCGTACCGGCGTCCGGTGACAGGCCGTGCTCGAGGAAGTGGAATCTGCCACCCGATCTGACGACCCGACGGAGCTCGGCGAGTGCGGCGTGGACGTCGG
This sequence comes from uncultured Acidimicrobiaceae bacterium, assembly GCA_963973395.1. Classification (GTDB taxonomy): domain Bacteria; phylum Actinomycetota; class Acidimicrobiia; order Acidimicrobiales; family Ilumatobacteraceae; genus Ilumatobacter. The sequence goes on along the minus strand of CAXBAZ010000042.1, from coordinate 12,080 downwards.
GGATCGTGCACAGCGTGAACGTGCTCAACGCGCCGTCGCACGAGTCGTCGGCGAGTGGGATCTGCTGGCCGTCGAGGCCGACGTGTTCGACCGCCACGTCGCCAGAGGCGATCCGCGGTTCGGCCAGGCGGCGGGCCACCCCGGCCGGCTCGACGGCGTACACGACCTCCACCTCGGCGGGATAGGCAGCGATGTTCAACCCGGAACCGAAGCCGATCTCGACCACCGTGCCGAAGAGTCCGGCGGCGGCGTGGGTCCGCCACGTCTTCAACTCGGCTGTGTTGCACGTGCGATCGACGAGGTGCGGCAGGATGCGCTCGCGGTAGACGCCCACGGTCGCACCGTACCGCCGTCGTTCCACGTCTGACGGTCGACGGCTGACGGGCGGAGCGAGCGTCCCGTCCGCGTCGATCGTCGGGCTCAGGCGTCGCCGGTGACGGTCCGCATCGTCAGGAACTCGTCGATCTTCAACAGCTTCGGTGGACGTTTCGTGTCGGGCGGCAGGAGCTCGAAGGCCTCGTCGGCGGTGATCAACTCCGGATCGGTGAGATCGACGAGATCACCGTCGATCTCCAACCTCGCCGCGCCCGCAGCGAGCACGTTCTGCACCCAGTCGGAGCGCGATCCGTAGACGAGCGTGAAGACGAAACCGTCGTCGACACGAAACGCCTCGAGCGGTGTGCGGTACGCCGCGCCGGAGGTCCTCCCGACGTGGTGGATCACCTGCCACCTGTCGCCGCGCAGCGCCCGCGGATTGAACACCCGCTTGTTGATCTGTCCCCACCACAGTGGCATCGGCATCGCTCGACCTCCCGGCGGGACGGTACCAAGCGGGCGATGGCCGTCGGGCGGTCGTTCGGAGACCGCCCGGACGGCGTCAGGGTTCGAGGACGAGCTTGCCGACGAAGTCGCCGGACACGAAATGGGCCTGCGCGGTGTGGATGTCGGTGAGCGGGTACGTGGCTGCGACGATCGGATCGACGGCGCCCGCGACGGCGATCGTCGCCAGTTCGACGAAGTCGGCGGGGGTGTGCATCGTCGAACCGATCATCGTCCGTTGGCCGAGGTAGAGCCGCCGGAGGTCGAGGCGCACCACCGGTCCCGCGATCGCACCGGCCGTCACGAGCCGCCCGCCGGCGCGCAGCCGGTCGACGATCAGACCGAACTCGTCACCGCCGACCACATCGACCACCGCGTCGACGTGACGCAGTTGCGAGACGTCGTCGACGCCTCGGACCGACACCTCGGCGACCCCGAGTGCGACGATCTGCTCGCGTCGCGCCTCGCTGGTGCGGGCGACCACCTCGCACCCGCGGGCGATGAGGAGTTGCAGCGCCGCCATCCCCACGCCTCCTGATGCGCCGGTGACGAGAACGCGCTCGCCGGCCGCGCACGCCGCCCTGTTCAGCATGCCGAGCGACGTGCCGTAGGCGGTCGGGAGGCACGCCAATTGGGCGTCGGCCAGCGGCGACGCAGCGACGTCGTGAAGTTGGCGTTCGCGGCAGACGTGGTACTGCGCGAACCCGCCGTCGACCTCGCTGCCGACGATGTGGCTCGGGTAGTCGCCGTCGTACTCGGCGGCGGGATCCACGATCACCCGCTTGCCGATCCAGGACGGGTCGACCTCGGCTCCGACCGCCACGACCTCGCCGGCGATGTCGATGCCCTGGATCAGCGGGAAGGAGAGCGGCACGCCCTTCCACCCGACGGTTGCGTCGGGGTCGTCGGCGGTTCCGTAGGCGCCGTCGCGCGACCAGATGTCGGTGTTGTTGACCGCCGCCGCCGTGACCCGGATCAGCGCCTCGCCGGTCGCGGCTTGCGGGCGGGGCCAGTCGTCGTGGATCTCGATCCGGTCGGGGCCGCCGTGACCCACGGTGACCGCCGCCGTCATCGTCGAGTGCAGGGTCATACCACCACGATGGCAGAACCACCGCGCCGGCCGTGACCGACCGTGGTGACGGGGCGATGCGTCATGCGACGATCGCGACGATCGAGATCACCTGCCATGCGATCACGGTTGCGCCGAGCAGCCGGCGCCACGGGTTGACACCCCGGATCAGCTCATCGGCACCCCAGGTGAGCCACAGGCCACGGATCATCCAGCCGACGATGTCGTGCGCCGTCGAGCCGTCGGTGAGTGCCAGCCGTGCGAGCCAGCCCACACCGATGCACCAGATCGGCCAGTTCGGGATCTGGGCGATCGTGACGCGGCCGGTGTGTCGGTTCTCGAACCACCAGCGCCACGAGCGCCACGAACTGGTCGTCACGGCACCAGTCTCGCACCGGCTGTTGTCGGCCGGTCGGCCGGTCGGCGTGTCGAGGTCGCGATGGTCGGTTCCCGACGATCGGGAGTCAGTGGTCATCGAGTTCGTCGGCGACCACGGGCGGTCGGTGGACGAGGGAGACGAGCTTCTTCGGTGCCATCGCGCAGAAGCTGTCGGTGACCAGTTCGCGGACCTCGTCCCAGTCGGTTCGGTCGTCGACGTCGACGCCCAGCGCGTCCCGACCCCAACCGAGGAACCTGAACGGTGGACCTGCGTGACGGAGTACCTCGAGTTCGTCGCCTTCAGCACGGAACGTGAGCACGACCCGGCGGTCGACGCCCTCGTCGTCGATCGCCAGCACGTGGGCGAACGTCTTGTTCCGGACCCGCCAGCGGACACCCACCCACGCCGGTTCTTCGTACGCGTCGGGGAGCTGCGTGCAGATCGCACGCAAGCGTTCGATCACGTCGTCGGGCACGTCGTCGACGTAGGCCCTCGTGGCCGGCTTCGCCATGATCCGAGTCTGCCAAGTGGGAGCACGGCGGACTGCCCGGATCGGCGGCCCGCGGTGAGGTGCCGAGTGTTCGGTCGCCAAGGATGGTGCCGACTGCTCGGATCCTCCGAAGCCGCGGCCGGGAACCTGCTCCGGTAGGGCGACGATCAGACCACGTCGGCCGGCACGATGTCGGGGGTGTCCGAACGTTTGGCGCGGTACATCGCTCGGTCGGCGGCGGCGAGCAAGCCTTCCGCGGTCACGTCCGCTCCACTCGCCCACGACACGCCGACACTCGATCCGACGTGGATCGGGATCCCGCCGACGTCGAACTCGGCGCCCAGCGAGTTCTTCGTGCGGGCGGCGAGTTGCTCCGCCTCGTCGAGGGTGTCGACATCCGTTGCGACGACGATGAATTCGTCGCCACCGAGCCGCCCGACGACGTCACGATCGCGGGTGGATGCCTGCAGCCGTCCGGCGACGGCCGCGAGCAGCTGGTCGCCGACGGCGTGGCCGAACGTGTCGTTCACCTGTTTGAACCCGTCGAGGTCGTAGAACATCACCGCCGTCCCACCGGGGCGGTCGACGTGCGCTCGCAGCGTCCGCTCCAGGACCTCGATCACCGCTGCGCGGTTGAGACAGCCGGTGAGTGCGTCGGTCGTGGCTCGGCGTTCGAGTTCGAGTCGCAGGGCTGCTGCATCGGTCACGTCGTCGATGCACATCACCGCTCCGGTCGGGGCGCCGTGACCGTCGGTGAGTACCCGGATCGACACCGCGCAGCGATGCCGGGCGCCGGTGACACGATGGACGAGAGCGACCTCGAGGTCGGCCCGACGGCCGTCGACCAACGCACCACGCAGTGCGGCGTCGAGGGCCGGACGGTCGGTGTCGACGACCGACGCGAGCTGTTCGTCGACGGTGTCGTGGCGTTCCACCCCGAGCACCCGGTGCAGCTGTTCGTTGGTCGTGATGACCGAGCGGTCGAGACCCACGTGGAGGACGCCCGACGGCAGCGATTCGGTGAGGCGGGTCAGCAGTTCCTCGCGCTGACGGAGGTTCTCGAGGGCTTCCATCTCGTCGGAGATGTCGAGCATCTCGGTGATCACACAACCGTCGTCGCCGTCCATCGCGTTCAGGTTCGTCAACTCCATCCAGACCCACGACCCGTCCTTGCGACGGTGCCGGGCACGGGTGCGTGTTCGCCACCCGGGCCGGCTCAGCATCTCCAGCCAGGCGGCGATGGCGCGCCCGTGGTCGTCGGGGTGGAGCAGGTCGATCGACCGTTGGCCGATCAGCTCGTCGGGCTCGAATCCGAGGATCTGGCAGATCCGGTCGTCGACCGCGGTGAAGACCGCGATCCCGTCCTTCTCGACCCGCCCGGACCGTGGTGGGGGTGGCGTCGGCTCAGCGAGTGACGCGAGGAGTTCACTGCCGGCCATCGGCACGATGAAGCCGACGAACACTCCGTGGCGGTGGCGCACGTCGATCAGGTGGCACGACGCCTCGGCACCGTTGACGAGCTGTACGTCGGCGCGCGCCGTGCCGAAGCGCTTGGCGCCGTCGAGGTTGGCGATGACCGACAGATGGGAACTCGGGGCGATCAGGTCGAGCGCCGACTGGCTCGGTGGTCGCTGCTGGCCGAACAGTTCGATCGACGGCGGCTGCTCGGCGATCCGACCGTCGTCGTCGAGGAACTCCACGAACGCGTTCGGATGCTCGTGCAGCATCGACATCAACAGATCGTCGCGCTCGCGCTCGTCGAGCACGCTCGTGTCCCTGTCGTTCTCGATCACCGCATCCATGTCCAGCCGAGCCTTCGGTCCTTTGTACCCGTACCTCATCATCGGCACCTCGGAGGCGCCGCTTGACCGGAGCCCGCCACCTTCGTGGGCGACCACCGCACCTGACAGTTCAGGCCGGGCACCATCCGTCGCGTCCGGCCAGGCACGGCCTCGACCGGAGCGGTTCAGGGTGCGATCGACGGCTGAACCGGCGCGGAACGAATCTCCGTTCCGGCGCCGATGGCTAGGGGATGAACCGGAGGAGCGTGACGAGCACCGACGTCCACGCCGCGGCGAACGTGACCAGCCACTTGATCTGGCGGCTCATGCCTTCGGTGAAGTCGGCTCGGAGGTCTGAACGCAGAGCGCGTATCGCTGATTGCATCTCCGCTCGCAACGATGAGCCGAGTGCGTCGAGGTCGGCTCTGGTGGCGACTTCGTTCCAAGTGACCGGTGGTAGGTGAGCCATCAGGGTGTCGGCCTCCTCTCGGCCGAGTGCGGCTTCGAGCGTGCGGTGCAGGTCAATCGGGTGCGGTCATCGACCGGCATGTCGTTCTCCCCTCGACGAGTCGTGCAGCGAGGGAAGTCGGTATGAGCAACGGTACCAGTGGAGTGTTCGAGCGGATCGCCGAACTCGCTCGCCCCCGGAAGCGCTGGGGCGGCGAACGTCAGGTCGGGCAGGTGACGGTGGCCGTCCCCTCGAATTCCTCGACGAGGTCGGGGTCGATGTCGGACGTGTGCTCGAACGTGCCGGTGAACGTCGCAGTGGCGCCGTCGACCGAGAGGCCGCTGGCCGTATCGCCCGACGTCGAGATGACGGCACTCCAGTTGTCGTCACCTTCGATCACGTACACGCCGCCGATGACACCGTCTCCGTCGAGTCGAAGGCTGAACTGGAGCTGGCGGTCTTGGCTGCCGAGCGAGTTCAGGGTGACGTCGATCGAGTCGGGGCCGGTGATCTGGCACGTCATGCTGTCGGCTTCGAACGGAGCGAACGTGAAGGTCTGGTCGGCCACCTCGACGACGGCGGGTTCGATCCCGCAGTTGACGGCGACCGTGACATCGACCGTCGGTGTGTCGAGGTCGCCGTCGGACATGGCGTTGCGGTCCTGGCGGACGGCCGAGCCGACGTAGCTCAACGTCTTGGTGTCGTGGTCGATACCGAGTTCGCCGTTGAACGGTTGGGCCGAGTACTGGATCCAGTCGTCGGCCGTGCCTTCGTCGGCGTCGGCCGTGAACCGGCCGGTCCAACCGTCGTCGCCGCGGATTGCGGTGAGCGTCATGCTGCCGTGCTCGCTGTTCACGCCGAGATCGATCTGGTCGTCGGAGAACACGCATCGGAACGTGTCGGCGGGTCCGACGGGAGTGTGGTCGGTGGTCGAGCCATCCGCGACGGTGACGATCGCGTGGCCCGGTTCCGTCGCGACGGTGACCGGCCCGGCTCGGAGCGCACCTGGCACCCCATCGCCGATCGTCGGTTGATTCCCGGCGTCGCCGTCGGATGTGTCGCCGTCGGATATATCGCCGTCGACCTCAGCCTGTCCGAACAGCCCTCCCTGATCGGACTCCGACGAACCCCCGCAGCCGGCCTGCAGCAACACCGCGCCCACCAGGGCGACGCCCAACCTCGATGTCTTGTCGTTGAACCTCATCGACGTCTCCCTTCGCCCCAGGTCCACGCCCCCGTGCGTCGTGAACAGGTTTCATCTTGCCACTCCCGTCGACGGCGCTGCCCCGAGTTCCCGGTCGGGAGTCGTCGCTCGTTCGGGTCAGGCCCCGGCGAGGCGTCGAAGCTCGGGATCGACACCGAACCGTTCGCAGCAGGCCGGGGCGCCAGGGTTCGCCATCACGACGTGGCGATCAGGGCCGTTCGTGTCGAGCTGCTCCGTCGGGGCGGTTCCGCTTGCCCGCTCGCTGCTCGTCGATGAAGCTGTGAACCGTGCCCTGCAGGCCTCAGGGGATGAGCCGGACCGCGGCGATCAGCAGGGAACTCCAGGCGGCGGCGAAGGTGACCATCCACTTGATCTGACGCGTCATTGCGTCGGCGATCTCGGTGCGCACGGACCCGATTTCGGTGCGGATGTCGGCGAACCCGACGTGCATTTCGCTGCGAAGAGTCGTGGCGAGCGTCTGCGGGTCGTCTTTGGTGGCGATCTCGCTCCAGGTCACGGGCGGTAGGTGTGCCATCAGTGTGTCTGCCTCCTCGGGGCCGAGCACGGCGTCGAGCTTACGGTGCAGGTTCAATCGGGTGCGGTCATCGACCGTCATGTCGTTCTCCTCGGCGGATGTGTTCCGTGAGGGGAACTCGGTACGGACAACGGTACCAGAGGGGTGTTCGAGCGGATCGCCGAACTCGCTCGCCCCGGGAAGCGCTAGGGCGGCGAACGTCAGGTCGGGCAGGTGACGGTCGCCGTCCCCTCAAATTCCTCGACGAGGTCGGGTCGATGTCGGACGTGTGCTCGAACGTGGCGGTGAACGTCGCCGTGGCGCCGTGGCGCCGTGGCGCCGTGGCGCCGTCGACCGAGAGACCGCTGGCCGTATCGCCCGACGTCGAGATGATGGCTCTCCAGTTGTCGTCACCTTCGGTCACGTACACCCCGCCGATGACGCCATCGCCGTCGGGTCAAGGCTGAACTGCAGCTGGCGGTCTTGGCTGCCGAGCGAGTTCAGGGTGACGTCGATCGAGTCGGGGCCGGTGATCTCACATCGTGGCGATCGGGGCCGGTCGTGTCGAGCCGCTCCGTCGGGGCGGTCGGCTTGCCCGCTCGCTGCTCGTCGATGGAGCGCTCGACCGCCTCGCCGAAACGAGTGTCGTCGGAGCCAGGAACCGTCGTTCGCATCGACTGCGTGGGAAACTCCACGGGTGGCGTCGGCGGAACTGCCTCCTGGGCTCTATAGCGAACTGATCACGGTCGCGCTAGCCGAGCTGATCGACTCGTTGGGTGAGTCGAGTCGCGCGCAGCGCCACGACCTGACCGCCGATACTGCGCCACGCCGGCTGGCCGAGCATGTTGGCGAGGTCGTGTCGATGGTGCTCGATTCGCTCGACGACGAGGGTCGTGTGGAGACCGGCGTTGCGCTGGTCCATGACCTTCTCGCTGTGCTTGCACACCATGCGCCGGAAGCGCTCCATGGGCTTCATCTCACCCGTCCGCCGACGGTGCTCACCGCAGTGGAGCCACGCCAGCCCGACGGTTCGTACCGCGAGATCGAGCGGCCGCTGACCTCGCTCCACGACACAACGCTCCTCGTGAACGCGCCGGGTGAGCCGACGATCCTGCACGAGTTGATCGGCGAGATCCCCTCCGCGCAGCGGATCGACGTGTTGATGGCGTTCGTGCGTCTGTCGGGGATCCGGCCGATGCTGCCGAAGCTGCAGCGCCACATCAACGATGGCGGTCAGGTGAGGATTCTCACCACGACGTACACGAACAGCACCCAGCTGGAGGCGCTCGAAGCGCTGGTCGAGACCGGCGCTCACGTTCGTGTCTCGTACGACAACACCACGACTCGCCTGCACGCCAAGTCGTGGATCTTCCAACGCGCCCGTGGCAACTCGACGGCCTACGTCGGCTCGTCGAACCTGACGCACAGCGCGATGGTCCCTGGGTTGGAGTGGAACGTCCGGTTGTCGGGCGTCAGGAACCCTGACGTGGTCGCACGGATGGCGGCGGTGTTCGAGACGTACTGGGAGGGCGGCGACTTCGTCCCCTTCGGCTCCGACGAGTTCCGGCTACGCACCGAGCTGCCTGACAAGGGTTCGACGACGATCATCCCGCCGACCGAGCTCACCCTCCGGCCGTTCCAGGAGCGGCTGCTCGAACGTATCGAAGTGGCGAGAGCCCACGGCCATCATCGCAACCTGCTGGCGGCAGCGACCGGTACCGGCAAGACGGTGATGGCAGCGGTGGATTACCGGCGCCTACGCCAGACGCTCTCGCGGGCGCGTCTGCTGTTCGTCGCTCACCGCCAGGAGATCCTCGAGCAGAGCCTCGCCACCTTCCGTCATGCGCTGCATGACGCGGCGTTCGGTGAGTTGTGGGTGGGGAGCCATCGGCCTCGTGAGTTCGAGCACGTGTTTGCGTCGATCCAGAGTTTGAGTGCGGCGGGTGTCGAGTCGATCGAGCCCGATCACTTCGACGTGGTGGTCGTTGACGAGTTCCACCACGCGGCGGCGCCCACCTACACCCGGCTGCTCGATCGACTCCAACCACGGGAGCTGCTCGGCCTGACGGCGACGCCGGAGCGTGCCGACGGTATCGACGTGCTGCGCTTCTTCGATGGCCGGATCTCGGCCGAGCTGCGGATCTGGGATGCGATCGATCAGCAGTACCTCGTGCCGTTCGCCTACTACGGCATCCACGACGGTCTCGACCTGCGAGACGTGCCGTTCCGGCGCGGCACGGGCTACGTCCCCGAGGCGCTGACGAACGTGTATACGGCGAACCATGTGTGGGTCGGCCAGATCATCGAGCAGATCCGTCGACGAGTCGGTGATCCCACACAGATGCGTGCGCTCGGCTTCTGCGTCGGTGTCGATCACGCCCGCTTCATGAGCGAGCAGTTCAACCGGCACGGCATTCCGGCGCAGGCGGTGTGGGGCGAATCGCCAGAGACGGAACGACTTCAGGCGTTGCGTGATCTGCGAGATGGCCGCCTCGCGGTCGTGTTCGCCGTCGACCTGTTCAACGAGGGTGTCGACGTGCCGAGCGTCGACACCCTGTTGATGCTTCGGCCAACTGAGAGTGCAACGCTGTTCCTTCAGCAGCTGGGCCGTGGCCTGCGGCGGGCCGACCGCAAGGCGATGTGCACGGTGCTCGACTTCGTCGGGCTGCACCGCAATGAGTTCCGCTTCGACCTCCGCTACCGGGCGCTGCTCGGGGTGTCTCGCTTCGAGTTGGTTCGTCAGATTGAGCGTGACTTCCCGTTCCTGCCGGCCGGCTGCCACCTCGAACTCGACCCGGTTGCTCGCAAGGTGGTGCTCGACAGCATCAAGTCGGCGGTACCGAGCAACTGGCCGCAACGGGTGGCCGAGCTGAAGTCGATCGGAGACGTCGGCCTGGCCCGCTTCCTCACCGAGAGCGGCCTCGATCTCGACGACGTCTACGCATCGAATCGCAGCTGGACCGAGCTGCGCCGAGCCGCCGGCTTCCTCGCTCGGCCGACGGATGAGCGCGAGTACGAGTCGACGTTCCTCCGAGCGATCGGTCGCCTGCTGCACGTGGACGACGACGAGCGGTTGCGTGGCTACGCCAGGCTGGTGTCGGGCGAGCGGCCGCCGGATGTTGCAGCGTTGCCCGAGTGGGACCACCGGCTGCTGCGGATGCTGATGGCGTCGCTGTTCCACCCGCAGGCCCCGGCCACGCTGGAGGCTGCGCTGGCCGAGCTGTGGACGCACGCTGACGTGCGGGCCGAACTGGCGGAGTTGTTCGAGGCGCTCGCCGGGAACGTGAGCCACGTGCAGCTTCCGTTGGATGAGGACGGTGACGTGCCGCTGATGGTGCATGCGAAGTACACGCGACGAGAAATCCAGGCGGCGTTCGGGGATGGTGACAAGGTGTTGCCGTCACGGTGGGACAGCGGCGTGAAGTGGCTGCCGCAGGTGGAGACCGACCTGCTGGCGTTCACCCTCGACAAGTCGAGTGGCGACTTCTCACCGACGACGAGATACCGGGACTACGCGATCAGCCGTGACCTGATCCACTGGGAGTCGCAGTCGGTGACGTCGCTCGCCAGCCCGACCGGCCAGCGCTACGTGACTCAGGCCGAGCGAGGCACGAAGGTGATGCTGTTCGCCAGAGTGAGCGCCAGCGACCGAGCCTTCTGGTTCCTCGGCCCAGCCGAGTACGTGAGCCACGAAGGTGAACGCCCGATCGCCATTACATGGAGGTTGGACCATCGCCTGCCTGCCGACCTGTTCACCGAGTTCGCCGCCGTAGCGGTCGCGTGACGATCATGCGCTGCATGCCTCGGAGGTGTAGCAACTCGGATGTAGCGATGGCGCTGGCACTCGATCGAACTCTCGAGCCTTCTTCTCCACCTGCGCCGCGTCCCAGCGATCGCCGAGCACCTCGGCCAGGTCGCCCAAGGCAGCCCGCTGATGGCCAAATGACTCGTCCAGCGTGTCCTGGAACAACTTGAGGTGGGTCCGCGCCATGACGCCATCGTTGCAGATCGATTGTCACCGGACGGACGGTGAACCTCGCAGCGTCAATCGCTCAGCTCGAACGCTCCGTAGAGTCGCTCCAGGGTGAACCGGTTGCGCAGCTTGCAGACAGAGTTCTGGTTGGCGAACATGCCGGTCTCCCAGACAGCATCGTGCACGGGCCTGGTGTCCAGCCACCGAACAGGAACGATCCATTCGAGGTCGTCCTCGGCATCTGAACCATGGTGATATGTCGCCTGCAATGGGAGGTCGCGCATCAACACGTCACCGCCGTCTGCGCTGAGCACGGCATCCTTGAATGGCATTGCTGCGCCAGTTACCTCGCCGACGCCCACGTACCCCTTGGCCGGCACATTCGCGAAGATTCGTGCCCCGGGTGCCAAGAGGTTGCGGATCGTTCGGGTGTACCAGAGGCCGCCTCCCGCCGAGACGAATCCGTACTTGCGCGCATCCTCCCAGGACCGGTACCCCGAATCCTCGCCGAATGACACGTACCAGTCCTTGCCGTTCCACTGTTCTCGCGTCCGTGTGGAGCGGCCGCTCGATGCGGGTGCACGTTCATCGTCGACCAGCCATGTGCGAGCGAGGTACGAGTGGCCCTCGTCCTGGAAGTAACGGAAGAACATGACGTTGATTGGAACGCCGTACTTCAGGAGATAGTCGACAATTCGTTCCGTTGCGGCGTCAACATCGGACGCCACGATCGTGAGCGTGTGGTTCTCGTTGAGCTCCTCGGGCGGTGTCGTGCCGAAGCGCTCGGTAAACGCCTTCTCGAATGCTTCACCAGAGTTGTAGGTCTCGAACAACTCCAGCACCTGCTCGTGCGAAAGCGTCTGAATCCACGAGCCGTAGTCGAGCAATTGCGCCACAACCTCGCGAGGTGTTCGATCCCGCTTCAGTTCGAGCACGTGCAGGGTGCCCTCCGCATCGACGGCGAGCAGGTCGACAAACTTGCCATGGGCAGTCGGCACCTGTCGCCCGATCAGCAGCACTGGCTCACCAAGGATCTGCGGATCTGACTCGATCAGCTCCTCAAGCGTCGCTTCCAAATCGAGTTTCGCCGGTGCGACCCGCACCGGCTTCTCGTCCACCCGCCACAACCCAATCTCACGACTCATAGGCCGACCCTAGGTCGGTCCGCTATACCGGGAACTAGATGCCGCAACGTTCCTCGAGCTCAACGGTCGTGGAATGGGAGAGCGTTTGCGCGTCCTTCTCGATCGACGCAATGTCGAGCTCCCACGTTGCGATAGCGGTGGATGCTTCATCTTGGCTCGTTTGTGCGTCGGTGAGCGCCACGACAACGTCCCCCTGAGTGTTTCTGAACGTGACCCGGAATCCTGGACACGGGTTTATGCCAGATTCGGCTCTCCGTG
>CAXBAZ010000041.1:0-12747 GCA_963973395.1 uncultured Acidimicrobiaceae bacterium | reverse complement strand
GATCGTTCGCAGGGATCTGGACGGCGTGGTCGCGGCACACACTGACGGGATCGTGATGTTCGACGTCCCCCCGCCCGAGCGTGGCGTGCGCGGTCTGGCTGCCTACGCACCGTCGTGGCCACCGTTCTTCGACTGGCTCGCATCCGGCGCGTCGTTCGAGATCGACGAACTCGAGGTCGTCGCCGGCGACGACGTCGCGCTCGCATGGGAGCTGCTCCGGTGCGGCAGCGACGACGACCTCCGAGAACGTCCGGACCGGCGATTGCGACTCACGCTCGGACTCCGACGACTCGCGGCCGGGTGGGTCATCGAGCACGAGCACCACTCGTTCACGAACCCGTGACCACTACCGACGCCGACCATCGCTTCCGCGATCGGTACCGTTCGACAATGGACGCAGCAGCGTTCGAAGACGCCTTCGAACGGCATCGTCACGAACTGCACGTGCACTGCTACCGGATGACCGGATCGTTCTGGGATGCCGAAGAACTCACCCAGCTGACGTTCGAACGTGCATGGCGGAACCGATCGGGCTTCGAACACAAGGCATCGACGAGAACATGGCTGTACAAGATCGCGACCAACGCCTGTCTCGACCACCTCAAGCGACAGGAGCGACGAACATCGCTTGCGGGCAACGCGAACGACATCCTCGAGCACGATCGGCATCTCCAGCCCTACCCCGACAGCCGGTCGCGGGCTCCCGGTGGCGGTGAGGATCCCGCAGACACCGTCGCAGCTCGTGAGACGACCGAACTGTTCTTCGTTGCTGCGCTCACCGCCCTCAGCCCGCGCCAACGCGCCGTGTTGATCGTCACCGAGTTGCTCGGCTGGTCGGCCGCCGAGGCAGCCGTACTCCTCGACACCTCGGTCCCGGCGACCAACAGCCTGCTCCAACGCGCCCGCACCACGATGCGCCGCGCCATGACCGGCACGCCACAGCCCTCGAGCGACGCAATCGCCACCGAACTGCTCGCCAGCTACATCGAGGCACATGAGCAGCGCGACGTCTCCCGACTCGAACGGATCATTCATCACGACGTCCACATCACCATGCCCCCAGAACCGGGTTGCGTCGGCCGGCCCGCAGCGCTCGACTTCTTCGAGCGCATCCTCGGCGGCGACCGGCCTGGCGACTGGAAGCTGGTTCCGACGTCGGCGAACGGCCGACCAGCAGTCGTCAACTACCTCCGCCCGGCCGACGGTGGGACCTTCGCCGCCCTCTCCATCGACGTCCTCCACGTACGAGACGACCGTCTCGCGACCATCAACTGCTTTCTCGACGTCGGCCTTGCGGGGGCGTTCGGCCATCCCCTGACGATCGGCTGATGACACCCGCCGGTCTCGATCGCATCAGGTCCAACGAACGGAGAACGAGATGAACACCCGACCCGCCCCCGGCGCATCGAGCAGCTCGACGGACGACGGCACGGCGACCCGGATCGTGAGTGTCTCGGTCCGGGTCGCCGACCAAGACGCTGCGATCGGGTTCTTCACCGAGGTGCTCGGCTTCGAGTTGACGGCCGACGTCGAAGCATGGCCCGGAGCCAGGTGGGTCGAGCTCTCGCTGCCGGACTCCGAGGTCACCCTGGCGCTGTTGCCACCGGACAGTGAGATCCCCATCGCAGTCCGGCTCGAGACGCCCGACGCCGAAGCTGCCCACCGCCGCGTCGGCGACGCGAGGGTCGCGCTCCACAACGAACACGTCCTGCACCTCGACGGCTCGCCACCGATGTTCCACTTCAGCGACCCCGACGGCAACAACTTCGTCTACCTCCAATCGACCCGGGCTCCGAACGAGTCCGACGTCTCCACCTAGACACATCAGCTGCCCCTCGACCGGAACCGGTCTGGCCCGACTCGACTCACTCATTCCACATTCGGAGGTTCGTGTGGATCCCTACCTCGCCATCGTTGCGAAAGAACTCGCCCATCGGCGCATGACCACCGACCGGACGTTGTTGATGTTCAGCGCCCTGCCAAACGCACCCGTTCGAGCCGTCGCTCCGCCCAATCGGCTGCGACGACTGACGATCGCTGCGCGACGGCGGTGGCCATCGCGGGCCGCGGGTGGTGTCGGCCTCGTCGACACACGCCCGCAGGCCGACGCGACCGTCGACGCCGAACACCCAGGACGTTCAGATCACGACGCGCTGGGCAGCCGTCGCTGCGTCGCCGGTGTTGGCCGTGCATGACGGCTCGATCAACGACAACCCGCTTCGTCGGAGTCCCATCCGCATGTGCTCGATGCCGACATCGGAGGAACAACGACGTACGAGCCTGAGCCGATCACGACACCGAAGGTCATCAGCAACATCGGGTCTGCGGGCGGCCGAACGGATGGGTGAACGACTGCCGGCCAACCCGAAGGCTCGAATCGCACGGGTGGGCTCGGAACTGCGGGACTCCATCGGGTCGATGATCGATCGGTGGGTCGCGGACGGCGACGAGGTCGGGATCCAGGTCGCGGTCGTGATCGAGGGACACCTGGTGGTCGACATCGCTGCTGGAACCACCGGCGTCGACGATGCCGATCCGGTCGAATCGACGACGCTGTTCCACGGGTTCTCACCGCCAAGGGAATCGCGAGCGCGGTCGCGCACGTACTCATCGAACGCGGTGCGATCGATCCCGACATGCCGGTCTCCGACGTGTGGCCAGAGTTTGCCGTCCACGGCAAGCGAGACGTCACGGTCCGTCACGTGTTGTTGCACACCGCCGGCGTCCCCGCACCTCCGTATGACACGACGGTGGCGGATCTGTGCAACTGGGATCGGATCTGCGCCGAGATCGCGGCCGAACCACCGTGGTGGGAGCCGGGGACGCGGTTCGGCTACCACCCGATCACATTCGGGTTCCTGCTCGGTGAAACGGTCCGGCGCACCACCGGCCACGACCTCACCCACTGGCTGCACGCGCTCATCACCGAACCACTCGGCGTGGCCGACGAGGTCCACTTCGGTGTGCCCACCCGCCTGCTCCGACGTGTCGCCAGGCAGATCACCGCACCCGGCTACGTCCCGACACCACCGCCGCTCGGCTCGACCGTTGACCGGGCGATCCCACCCGCCGTACGTCCCGACGCCGACCACGTCAACCGACGCGACGTCCTCACCGCGGACATCCCCTCCGGCGGCACCATGACCGCCCGCGGCGCCGCACGCGTCTACGCCGGCCTCCTCGGCCACGGAACCAGCGTTGAACTGGTCTCGAGGGCGCACCTCACCGAGCTCGCTGCGGTCACGGTCACCGGCCACGACGTCGTGATGGACATCGACGCCCAATGGGCCTACGGGTTCAGTCCCGGCCGCCCGAGCGACGTCGCGTCGCGGCCCGGCTCGGTGTTCGGGATGGTCGGCGCCAACGGCTCGGGCGCCTACGCCGACATCGACACGGCAACGGCGTTCGCCGTGATGCGCAACCGCTACGACGGCCCGAACCTACGTGCCATCGCAGACATCGACCGCCTCATCCAGCACACGACAACCGCCACCTGAAGGACAGCTCATGAGCAACCCACACACCCAACTCGATCCACGCTTCAGCGACCCCGACGCGACACCGACCAGCTGGAGCGACACCGTCGCCGTTCTCGAGACCGCTCAGCTCGCCTGGATCTCGACCGTGCGCGCCGACGGACGCCCCCACGTGACCCCGCTCGTCGCCGTCTGGCACGACGACGCCTACTACTTCTCGACCGGCCCGACCGAGCAGAAGGCCGTCAACCTCGGCCACCACAACGGCGTCGTCATCACGACCGGCTGCAACGACTGGGACCACGGCATCGACGTGGTCGTGGAAGGCACCGCAGAACGAGTCACGGACCGCTCCACCCTCGATCGACTCGCCGCTGCATGGGCCACCAAGTGGGACGGACGCTGGCAGTACACACCCGGCGACGACGGCTTCCAGCACGCCGATGGGGACCACGGCATTGCCCACGTCTACCGGGTGCGCCCCACCAAGATCCTCGCTTTCGGCAAGCACCCCTACACCCACACTCGCCACGTCCCGACACCCTGCACGGACTGATCGAGAGCGTCGTCCTCCGCTCAGAAAACTCGATCGTGGATGACTCCGTCATGAGGTCCGCCACGAACGGACCCGACCCGTGGACGATGTCCCGATCGGGTGATGCACTGGGTGCTCGAATGGGCCACAGTGGCGCATGCTCACTGCGCTGTTGATCGGGCTGATCGGGTCGAGCGCGCTGGTCGTCGGCGCCGTCGTCGGATCCGTCTGGACGGCACCCGAACGTGTCACCGGCGTGCTGCTCGCGTTCGCGAGCGGGACATTGGTGGCGGCGCTGTCGTTCGAGCTGTTTCCCGAAGCGGTCGAGGTCGGAGGACTGACGCCGTCGGTGTTCGGGTTGTTCAGCGGCGCGCTCGTGTTCGTCGTCGCGAACACCATCGTCGACAGCCGTGTTGCGGCCGGGGCGGGCGACACCGACCAGCAATCGGCATCACGTTCGCACTCGGATGACGACTCGGACATGATCAGCGACACCGAGGTCGAACAGAGCGACAAGCTCCAGCAGACCGCGTCCGGTCGCGGCGCGCCGACGACAGGTCTGGGGATCGCGTTCGGCTTGCTCGCCGCGGTCACCCTCGACGGCGTTCCCGAGAACCTCGCACTGGGGGTCTCGCTGGAGGGAGCCGACGGCAACTCGAGCGGCGTCGTCGCGCTGCTCGTGGCCGTGTTCGTGTCGAACCTTCCCGAGAGCCTCGTCGGCTCGATGGCAATGCGCTCCGGTGGTCAGTCGCGACGGTTCGTGATATCGATCTGGTCCGGCACGGCGGCGGTGCTCACCGTCGCGGTGATCCTGGGCAACGAGGTCGCCGCCGGGATGTCACCCGGTGTGCTGGCGTTCGCGCTGGCGTTCGCCGGCGGCGCGGTACTCGCGTCGCTCGCCGACACCTTGATGCCCGAAGCGTTCGAACACGGCCGGCCCTTCAACGCACTCAGCACTGCGATCGGCTTCCTGCTGGCATTCGTCCTCGCGAACTGATGATCGCGCCCCGGTGCGGCGCCGGGCCGGCTCACGGCACCGCTTCAGTTCGAGATGTACCCGCCCGATCGGACGGTGTCGTGGCCATCGCTCGATCGACCCGGCGGAACATCGGGCGTGCCGACACGAGGAGCGAGCCGACGACGACCGCCGAGCCGATCGACACCCACTGAGCGCCCCATGCCTCCGCGACGAAGCCGCCGACCAACGCTCCCAGCGGTCGGAGGCCCCATGCGATGAACAGGTACGCCGTCATCATCCGCCCGAACACCTCGTCCGGCACCAGCCGCTGCCGCACGGTCGAGCTCACGATGTTCCACGTCGGACCGGAGACCCCATTGACGGACGCAGCGACGAACGCGACAGCGGCCACCGTGGAGAGACCGAGCAGGAGCGCGCCCACGACGAAGCAGACGATGCTCAGTCGCATGCTCCACGAATGTGACGTTCGATGGATCAGCCGTGCCACGAAGAACGACATGACCACCGACGCGACCGCATCGACACTGATCAGCACACCGAAACCGACACCGTCGATCCCGAATCGTTCGGTGATCAACACGACGAAGACAGCGTTGCCCGCCGCGCCCACGAAGGAGAACGTCCCGACGGCGATGACGAGCGGCCTGAGCACTGGGTGGGCCCACACGTAGCGAAGTCCGACCACCAGCCGACGACGCATCGGCGTCGGCTCCGTCGACTGGACCGCGCGGTAGCGACCGGGGAGCCGCCCCAGCATCAACGCGCTGACGAGGGAAACCCCGGCTGACAGCAGGAACGGGTTGGCCGGGGCGATTCCGAACAGGAGCGCGCCGAGGGGTGGGCCCACGAACGCGTTGCTCTGCGTGGCCGACAGCCGAGCGTTCGCCACCTCGAGCTGGTCAGAGTGGACGAGCTCACGAACGAGCGCCGGCAGACCACCATCGGTCATCACCTCGCACGCCCCGATCAAGAACGCCACGACGAACAACAGGTGGATCGACGCCTCACCTGTCACCAGGACGACGCCGAGACACCCGACCACGACGGCCCGGAGAACCTGGGCGACCACCGCGATCCGACGCCGGTCGTACTGGTCGATGACCACGCCGGCGGGCAACCCGATCACGAGGAACGGGAGGTACTGGAACACCGCCACCGCCGCGATCAGGCGCACATCGTCGGTCAGCGTGATCGCGAGCAGCGGGAGCGTCACGAGGCTGAGACCGTCGGCGAGGTTCGACGCCGTGAAGGCGGTCCACAAGGTCCAGAACGGCCGCCCCAGCGCCGAGTCGTGCACCGGAGGAGATTACCCCTCGACCCACGGAAGCAGCTCGACTCGGCCGGCCCGGCGCAGGGAAAGCGAACGGAGCGAACCTGGTTCGCTCCGTTCGGCAACAGCGTTTGCCGTCGACGGCAACCGGGTAGGGGCCGGACATGGCGCACCGCCACGTCATCCGGACCCGAACGGCGTGCAGCACGCGACGCATCCGCCAGGAACCACTCGGACAGTGAACAACCGGACCAACCCGCTCGCGCTCTCGTTGACCCTTCCTGGCTCCGCCTCTCTGGGAGCATTCCAGGCGGGCGCCCTCGCTTCCCTGGCGGTGCTGATCACCGAGCTCCGATCGCAGGGACGCCCGGTTCGACTCGACGCGATCGGCGGCGCGTCGGCGGGCTCGATCGTGATGCTGCTGTTCGCCCACTGTCTCTCGACCGGCCGCGACGCCCCGACCTTCCTCCGGGACGCATGGGTCGACGAGGTGGATGCCGAACTCCTGCGCTGCGGAGGAAGCCAGTCGCCCCTGGCCTTCGACGACCTGCGCGACGAGGTCATTTCGTTCCTGCGCGACACCGACGAACACCCGCTCGGCGTGCACGAACCGCTCGAAGAGGCGGTTCCGGTCCACGTCTCGCTCACGAGCATGCTCGGTCTGGTCACACCCACGACGATCTCGAGTGGCAGTTCCAACCTGCTCACCTTCGCCGACCACGTGGCCTTTCGGCTCGAACCGCAGCACCCGATCGACGATCTCATCTCACCGGAGGGCCGCTCCCCCCTCGACGCCGTGATCGCGTCCGCATCCCACCCCGGCGCGTTCCCGCCCCGGCTGTTCGATCGGAACGGGGAGCAGGATCACTTCCGGAGTTCGGGTGTCGAGCCGCCGTCGGACGACCTGCGGCTCTGGTACACCGACGGCGGACTCGTCGAGTCGCAACCTGTTGGCCGGATGCTCCGAGCAGCACATGAGCATGCCGGACATCGACCAGGGACACGACTGCATCTCGTCGTCGACCCGAGGTCGTCGGGCCCCTCCGGGAGCGACGAGTGGGCCGATCCCGACACCGAGCACGGTTGGCTCGACGGCATCCGCCGTGCCCTCTCGGTGCTGCCCACCCAGGCGCTGCACGACGACCTCCGCGAGGTTGCGGAACGGAACGACCGCATGCGTCGCGTCGACGACCTGCTCGGCGATCTCGTCGCGACCGGGGCGGTCGACGATCCCGACGAGCTGGGGCGACGGATCAGGCAGGTTGCCGACGTCGAGGACCAGACCATCGTCGACGTCGACATCATCTCGCCGCTCCTGTTGGCGCAGGAGGGCGACGGTGTCACCGATCTGCTGGCCGGCGACTTCATCGGAGCGTTCGGAGGGTTTCTGTCGCGCGATCTGCGGCGGAACGACTTCGCACTCGGATGGGCCTCCACCGAGGCGTGGGCGACAGACGGGTTGCGCGCACACGGGATCGACGAAGACAGCACCAACCGGATCATGACCGCGCTCGCCGAAGCGAGGACCGACGACTGGAATGACTCCCGCATGGCGGGCGACGGCGTCGGACAACTCGACCGCAGGGGCCGGTGGCAGCTCACGCTCCTGGCGGCCCAGACCGGACGGGTGATCCTCGGCAACGCAGTACCGTCGCCGGCCGGTCCGTTCCGCCGATGGCGGTCTGGCTCGGCATGACGGCCCACCCGTTCCTCACCGCCGGCCGTGCCGATCTCCTCGCGCATCGCGGGGCGAGCGCCGACCGGCCACCCGGCAACTCGCTCGGCGCATTCCGGCGAGCGTTGGAGGTCGGCTGCGACCACATCGAGACCGATGTCCAGCTCAGTGCCGACGGCGACGTCGTGATCTTCCACGACGAGACCCTCGACGAGGCGACGACCGGCACGGGACGAATCGCCGACCATCCGTGGTCGCGACTCGCGGAGCTGCGCTATCGCGTGGACGGCCGGACGACCGAGGACGGCCTCCTGCGGCTGGACGAAGCCCTGGCGGCGTTCCCCGACGCGTGCTTCAACATCGATGTGAAGCAGGACGCGGCGGTCGAGCCGACCGTCCGCATCCTCCGGGACGCGGGAGCGAGCGAGCGAGTGTGCATCGCGGCGTTCGGTTGGCGCCGGCTCCGGCGGCTCCGCCGGGCGCTCGGTGGCCAATGGTGCTCGGCCTGCTCGCAACCCGAGATCGCGGTGACCCGTCTGCTCAGCTGGCTCCGGCTCCCCACACCGCGTTGGGGCGATGTGATCCAGGTGCCCGAACGTCGTGGTCGCGTCCGCATCGTCGACGAACGCTTCGTGAGCACGTGCCATCGCGCGGGGATGCAGGTTCACGTGTGGACGGTCGACGACCTCGACACCGCACGTCGGCTGCGGGCGGCGGGCATCGACGCGGTCATCACCGACGACCCCGCCGGACTGGCGGATTGGCGACGCGAGGCATAGGCGGTTTCAGTCGTCGAGGAGCGGTGTGAACGAGCGGGCGACCGGCCAGGCGCCGTCGGACCAGTTCGACAGGACGGTGAATGCCGTCCCGGTGCTCGGGCGGTGTGCGGCCCGGAACGACACGCCGGCGTCAGCGCCCTCGAGCAGCACGGTGTCGTTCGAGGCGTGCAGCCAGAATCCCAGGCCGTATCGACGCGTGCCGCTCTCGTCGTCGCTGCGCGGACGGGTCATCTCCGCGACCGTCTCGGTCGACACGATCCGCCCGCCGAACAGGGCGCTCCAGAACGCATCGACATCGTCGAGCGTCGTGTAGATGCCTCCGTCGCCGTTGCCGAGCACAGGCAGGTGGAACACGTTGGACCGCAGACCGGTCTCGTACAGGTAGCCGACCGCAGCGTCGCCCGGCAGTTCGTCCGAACGCAGGAATCCGGTACCGGTGAGACCGGCCGGCTGCACCACCAACTCGTCGACCAGATCGTGGTACGAACGCCCGCTCACCCGCTCGGCGACGAGCGCGAGCACCATGTAGCCACCGTTGTTGTAGACGAACCGGGTGCCCGGCTCGAACCGTTGGGCATGACCATCGAGCATCGGGAGGAACGCCGAGACGTCGGTGAGCTCGTGCACGGGCCGGGTCATCACATAATCGTCGGCGTGCTCGATCAGGTCTTCGTCGAGGTAGTCGCCGATGCCGGAACGGTGCGCCAGCAGTTGCTCGATCGTCACCCGGTCGTCGATCAACGGCAGATCGTCACCGAGCAGCGATCGCACGCGCGTGTCCAGGTGGAGTGTGTCCTGCTCCACCAGACGCATCACGGCGAGGGCCGTGAAGCCCTTGGTGCCGCTCGCGGTGGCGAACCGGTCGGTCGTCCGCGCCGCGACGCCGTGCGCACGATCGGCCATGCCGAACGCCGCATCCACCACCACCTCACCCTCGCGATGGGCCCGCACGACACCGGAGAACCCCGACGACTCTGCGACCTGTCGCACCTGTGATTCGAGTTCGCCCACGTGCGGACCGTATTCGAACCCGGCGACCCAGCTCGTGGAGGTTAGGAGGACGGGTCGACGACGACTCGACCGCGCGTCGTACCGGCCATGATCGCCTCGCCGTGTTCGGGCAACGAACTCATCGGGACGACCTCGGTCATCGTCTCCAGCATCCCGGTCGGCAGATCGGTGACCAGGCGGGCCCAGGCGGCCTCACGCACGTCGAGCGGCGCCATCACCGAGTCGATGCCCTGCGGGCGGACGCCGCGCAGGATGAACGGCATCACGGTGGTCGGCAGGTCGACGCCGCCGGCGAGACCGCACGCCGCCACCGTGCCCCGGTACTTCGTCTGCGCCAGGACCTTGACCAGCATCGTCGAGCCGACCGCGTCGACCGCACCCGC
This sequence comes from uncultured Acidimicrobiaceae bacterium, assembly GCA_963973395.1. Classification (GTDB taxonomy): domain Bacteria; phylum Actinomycetota; class Acidimicrobiia; order Acidimicrobiales; family Ilumatobacteraceae; genus Ilumatobacter. Next base: position 2,639 of record CAXBAZ010000041.1, on the reverse strand, counting down.
CCACGTCTCCGTCTCGAGCGGCTTGGGAGCCTCCGACATCTCGTCGCGGGTCAGGAACGCCGACGCGCCGAGCGAACGCAGGTAGTCGTGTTCCTCCGGTCGACCGGTCACCGCGGTCACCTGATATCCCAGCTTCGCCAGCAGGGCGATCGCGACGCTGCCGACGCCGCCGGCGGCGCCCGTCACCACGATCGGACCGTCGTCGGGCCGCACGCCGCCCGCTTCGAGGCCGAGCACACACAACATCGACGTGAGGCCGGCCGTGCCGATGCCCATCGCCTGCTGGCTGCTCAACCCGTCGGGACGGGCGACCAGCCAGTCGGCCTTGACCCGCTGCTTCTGCGCATACCCGCCCCAGTACCGCTCGCCGACGGCCCATCCGGTCAGGATCACGCCGTCGCCCGGCGCGAACCGTGCCGAGTCGGACGACACGACCGTGCCGGCGAGATCGATGCCCGGCACCATCGGGAACGACCGGATGATCCGACCCTTGCCCGTGAGCGCCATGCCGTCCTTGTAGTTCAGCGACGAGTAGTCGACGTCGACGACGACGGTCTCGTCGCCGTCGTAGGTCGGCAGATCCTCGTCGGTCAGCTGTTCGATCGCGGCCGAAGCCGTCTTCGCGTTGCCCTCCTCGGCCTCACGGACGACGAGTGCATTAAAGGTGGTCATGGTGACGTTCTCCCTGGGTGGCGGACGAGAACGGTCTACTCACCAGCGGACCGGGCGACAACTCGCACGGCCAACTCGCACCTGCGCACGGGCCACCGCTGGGTCTCAGGGGTGACGCTGATCGAAGGCCCGCTCGGCCCGGTCGACCAGCCGTTCCCGCAGCTGCCCCTCGAGGGCCCGGCTCGTCTGGACGTCGACCTCGATCTCTCCGGTCGCCACCTGCCGCGCGGCCATGTCGCCGACGAACACCAGATCGGTCAGGCCGTCGGTGCCGGCCAGTCCACGCAGCAGATCGGACGCGACCTCGGGATCGCTCGAGCCGGACACGTTGAGGTGCAGCGTCGACACGGCTGCCTCCTGGGACAGGTTGCGCACCGTGGCGAGCACGCTGTTCGGGAAGTGGAGCGTGCTCGTCGTGTCACGGATACGGGTGCTGAAGAGGCCGACGTGGTCGACGACGCCGCGCACGGGGTCGTGGAGACCGGTCGACTCGACGACGACCTCGTCTCCGACGCCGTAGCGGTCCTCGAAGTGCACGCTCAGGCCGGTCAGGTAGTCGTTGACCTTGTGCTGGCCACCGATCGCGATCGCGGCACCCATGAAGCCGGCACTCGACAGGAAGAACGCCGGGTCGATGTCGAGCAGGTGGAACGCGACGATCGCGGCGACGATCCAGATCATCACCGACACGAGGTGGTTGACCATACGAGCGGCGGCGTCGATGCGTTGCCGACGACGCTGTTCGACCGCCTCGCCCGGCACGTCGCCGACCCGTGCCGCCCGCGTACGCCACAGGCCGACCGGCTGTCCGGGCAGCTTCGCGAAGCGCAGGCTCCGCTTGGCCACGTGCCGGATGGATCGACGCACGATCATCCGCGACACGCGCGTCGCCGTCACCGCCGCCACGGCGATCACGACCACGACGAAGGGACCGGTCAGCGCCGGTCCGATGAGCCAGGACAGAAGGGTCTCGATCACGCGTGCAGTGTGGCACCGACGCGCCGAATATTACGATCACGTGACGAATTTCATGGTCGGCTGATCAGTCGGTGTCCGGTCCGACATCGTTTCGTGAACGACCCGATCGGGCATGTACGACACATGATCGAGACCTGGTTGGCGACGTCCTGGACCGAAGTGTGGTTGGTGGTGGTGTCGGCCATCGGGATCGTGCTCACGCTGGTCGCGGTCATCCGCGTCGTCGGGTTGCGGTCGCTCTCCAAGATGTCGAGCTTCGACTTCGCGGTCACCGTTGCGCTCGGTTCCGTGCTCGGTGGGGTGGCCGCGTCGTCGACATCACTGCTCAACGGGATGATCGCCGTGGGCGCGCTCCTCGCCACGCAGACCGCGATCGCACTCGTCCGTCAACGCACGTCGGTCGGTGAGGTCGTCGACAACACGCCGATGCTCCTCATGCGCGACGGCGAGTTCCTCGACGACGCGCTCCGCAGCTCACGCGTCACCCGGTACGACGTGATGGCCAAGCTCCGCGAGTCGAACGTGATGCAGCTGGACCAGGTCCGGGCGGTCGTGCTCGAATCGACCGGCGACGTCAGTGTCCTGTACGGCGAGGGAGCGGTCGACGAGCGGCTCCTCGCCGGTGTCAGGGGCTTCGAACGGTCGGGTGCGAACTAGCCTCCGGGTGTGGAACGGAGTCGTCTCGTCGCCCTCGTCGTGGGTGGCGTGCTGGCACTGCTCTTCGTCACAGTCGCCACCTCCGAACCGGCCCGAATCGCACAACGGGAGCCGTCGCTCCCCTGGCAACTGCCCGAGCTCGAGGTCAAGTTCGTGGCGCCGACCACAACGGTGGTCGAGGGCACGCAGCCCGAACCGACGGCCGACGAGCCGTCGGAGACCTGGGATCTGTTCACGAACCTGCTCCAACTCGCCGTGCTCGCCGTGGTGGCCATCGTCGTCGTCCACCTGTTGCGGCGTGCCTGGCACCAACTGGTTCCACCCCAGAGCAA
>CAXBAZ010000040.1:0-12813 GCA_963973395.1 uncultured Acidimicrobiaceae bacterium | reverse complement strand
TCGGGGGGTCGGCGTCAGATCAGAACTCGACGGTCGGCGCGGTGCGCGCCGCCTCGTCGGCCTCGAAGTATTCACGGCGCTCGAAGCTGAGCATCTTGGCGAAGTACATCGTCGGGAACTGCTGCAGCTTGTTGTTGTACTCGAGCACGCTGTCGTTGTAGAACTGGCGGGCGTAGGCGACCCGTCCCTCGGTGGCGGTCAGCTCCTCCTGGAGCGCCAGGAAGTTCTGGTTGGCCTTGAGGTCGGGATAGGCCTCGCTGAGCGCGAACAGCCGGCTGAGCGTGCCCTCGAGCATGTTCTCGGCCTTGGCCTGCTCTCCGGGTGTGGACGCCGCGACCGAGGCGTTCCGGGCCCGGATCACGGCGTCGAGCGTCTCCTTTTCGTGGGCGGCGTAGCCCTTGACCGTCTCGACGAGGTTGGGGATCAGGTCGAGCCGGCGCTTCAGCTGCACGTCGATCTGGGACCAGGCGTTCTCGATCTGGTTGCGGCGACGGATCAAGCCGTTGTAGGCGCTGATCAGGTAGATGACGAGCGCCACCACCACGACCAGCAGGACGATGAAGTACCACATGCCGGTCAGTCTACGCCGCCCGCGATCAGCCGCTCGTAGATCCTCACGTATGCCGTGGCCAGCTTCGACATCGCGAAGTCGTCGGCGCGCCGGTTCCCGTTGTCGACCAGGCGGCGGCCGAGTTCCCGATCGGCGAGCACCCTCCGGATCGCGCCGGCGAGCGCCTCGGGGCTGCCCGGCGGCACGAGCAGCGCATCCACGTCGTGTGTGGCGACGTTGCGGTACCCGTCGAGCGCGCTCGCCACGACCGGCGTACCGGCAGCCATCGCCTCGATCAGCACCACGCCGAACGACTCGCCGTGCAGCGACGGGGCACAGAACAGCGACGCGCCGCGCAGCCGGGCGATCTTGTCGGCGTCGGAGATCCGGCCCAGCCACTCGATCCGGGTGTCGGCGGCATACTCCGCTCGGAGAGCGGCGGAGTCGGGCCCGTCCCCGGCCACCCAGCACCGCACGTCGGCGTCGATCAGGCGCAGTGCGGCGAGCAGCACGCCGAGACCCTTGCGCTCCTCGTGGCGGCCGACGAAGAAGATCGCCGGCTGCGGCTGCGGGAACGGCTCGACGCTGCGGATCTCGGTCGTCTCGACTCCGTTGAAGAGCATCTCGAACTCGCCGCCCAGGTAGCCCTGGACCAGCGCCAGGGCGTCCTTCGAGACGACGACCTTGTGATCGAGCCGGCCGAGGATCCGCCGCAGCGGCCCGGCCATGAACCGGTAGCTCGACGAGCGTCCGGCGGCGTGGAACGTGCCCACCGTCGGCGCGGTGTGCAGTGTGACCGACGTGATCGGTGGCCCCGGGGCCAACGGCTCGTGGATGTGGACCACGTCGAACGACTCGGCGCGCAGCACCCGGATCGTGCGCAGGGTCGCCGACGGGTCGGGGGCGAGCGGTGCGACCGAACCGTTGGCCGAAGCGGGGAGGCTGTCGCCGAGCGGTGTCACGAACGACTCGGGGGGCGGGCCGTCGCACGGCGCCAGTACTCGCACCTCGTGCCCCTGGCGCCGCAGTTCGCGGGCGAGGCCGAGCACCTGGGCCTGGACACCACCGGGGATCGACAGGCTGTAGGGGCACACCATGCCGACCCGCATCGGCCGGAACGGCACTTCACCAGCCCGCGACGCAGGGTCGGTTCGCAGTGCAGGGGATGCCACCGGCTGCACCGTACCGGAACGACGAGCGGCGGTCAGTAGGCCCCGACGGTGTCGGTCTCTCGGAACCGTTGCGCCAACTCGTTCGCCTCGAGCGGCTTGGAGAGGAGGTAGCCCTGCCCCAGGTCGCAACCGAACCGACGCAGTTCGCGGAGCTGGCTCGACGTCTCGATGCCCTCGGCGACGGTCTGGAGTGCGAGCGAGTCGGCCATCTGCAGGATCGTGCGCGCCAGGGTGTTGCCGCGGGGGTCGTTCCCGAACTCCTCGATCGCCGCCCGATCGATCTTCAGGAGGTCGACCGGGTGCCGTTGGAGGTGGCTCAGCGAGCAGTAGTCGGCGCCGTAGTCGTCGACCGCGAACCGGAATCCGTCGTCGCGCAGCCGTCGGATCGTCTCGGTCGCACGATCACCTTCGTCGACGAGCACGGTCTCGGTGATCTCGAGCACGATGCTGCTCGGATCGACGTGGTGCCGGTCGGCCGCGTCGATGACCCGCTCGGCGAAGTCGGGCTGGCGGATCTGCACGCCGGAGACGTTGACGCTGAGGTACAGACCGGGACGCCACGCTGCCGCTTGGACCAGCGCCTGGTCGAGGATCCAGTATCCCATCGGCACGATCAGCCCCGACCGTTCGGCGATCGGGATGAAGTCGCTGGCGGGTACGTCACCGTGCGTCGGGTGATGCCAGCGGATCAGCGCTTCCGCCCCGGTCACCTGTCCACTGCGCAGGTCGACGAACGGCATGTAGACGAGGCGGAGCTGCTCGTTCTCGAGCGCGGCTGCGAGTTCGCCGCGGTACTCCAGGTGTTTCGTGGCGACGAGGCGCATGGCGGGGTCGAAGATCCGGATCTGACCCTTGCCGGCGCGCTTGGCCTCGTACATCGCGACGTCTGCGTCACGGAGCAGGCTGGTCGTGTTCATGCCGGGCGACGCCACGGCGACGCCCACGCTCGCCAGCACGGCGACGTCGTAGCCGGCGATCGACACGGGGTCGCGCAGCGCGTCGAGCAGGCGCTCCGCCACGTCGATCGCGCGGTCGATGCCGCCCCGGTCCTCGAGCAGGATCGCGAACTCGTCACCACCGAGGCGGGCCGCGGTGTCACCGCTGCCCGCGGCATTGCGAATCCGGTCGGCGACGGTCTTGAGCAGCTGGTCGCCCACGGCGTGGCCGAGCACGTCGTTGACCGACTTGAAGTCGTCGAGGTCGACGAACAGCACGACGACGGGGTCGCTCTGCGGCCGGGTGACGCGGAGTGCATGGTCCATCCGGTCGAGGAACAGCGCACGGTTCGCGAGGCCGGTCAGTTCGTCGTGGAACGCCCGGTGGCTGAGCTGTCGTTCGAGGTTGCGCTGTTCGGTGACGTCGCGGAAGGTGGCGACGATGCCGTCGACGGCTGCGCCACCGACGAGGTTGGCGACGACGACGTTGGCCTTGCGGTGCTGTCCGTCGACGTGGAGCAGGCCGGTCTCGAACTCGACGGTGCCGCCGTGCCCGGACTCGACGAGCCGTTCGAAGTGCCGGAGTGCGTCGTCGCGTTCGTCCTCGACCACGACGTCGAGCAGATGCCGGCCCGACCAGCTCTCGGGGTCGTATCCGAGGGTCGCCCTCAGTCCCGGACTGGCGTAGTTGACCCGGCCGTGGTCGTCGGCGAGCATCACGACGTCGCTGGAGTGTTCGACCATCGCCGCGAGTCGTGCGTGACCGCGCTGTTCCGTGAGCAGCCGGACCTGGTCGACGAGCCGCCACATCCGTGCCAACGCGAGCACGATGACGCTCACGGTGGCCAGCGACACGACGACGAACGACGAGGTCGACGACAGTCCGGTGGCGAGCATCAGGATCATGGCGCCGAGCGGCATGAGCGCGGCGAAGAGCAACCCGAAGATCTGCGCCCAGTGCACGCGGAAGGGCTCGCCGGTTCCTGCTACCACCGCCCGCAATGATGGCATCGTGGCGGCCAGGCCGAGCAACAGCGGGCCCACCATCGCCGTCGCCGCGATGGACGAGCCCAACTCGAGCGTTCCGTCGTACGCCGCCCAGCCGGTCATCACGTGGGCTGCGCCGAGCACCAGGAATCCCAGGGTCATCGTCTGGAACGCACGGTGGCCGGTCTCGGACGGGTCGCTGCGACGCAGCGCGAGCAGTGCCAGCAGCCCGTCGAGCAGGGGGAAGACCCAGATCCAAGCCTCGCCCGTCAACGGCATCGTGCCGTCCTCGAAGTAGGGCCCGGTGACCGCCAGCCAGATCAGCGCGGTGATCGCGATCGCGTAGATGATCGGCTCGGATCCGGCGAGCAGGTCGCGGGCGTGACGACGTCCCGATGTGATGCCGATGGTAGCGACGAACAGCGACGGATAGGCGAGGATCGTCACGGCTTCGAACCCGGCCGGGAAGGTCGGGCCCGTCGAGCCGTACCATTCATCGGCCCTGACCAGCATCGCGACACCCAGCACGGCGATCCCGGCGCCGTACAGGATCCACGGCACGGGACGGACCGGACGGAACATCCCGATCGAGACGATCACCGCGAGCACGCCCAACGCCGGCGCACTCGCAGCGACGTACTCGCTGCCCTTCGACACCGTCGGCAGCAGATACGCGAGCAGAGAACCGAATCCGAGCAGCGCGAGGCCGATGGGCGCGAACAGCGACCGGTTCATCACCGGGTCATCGGCACGGCGGCCATCCGAGTTGAGTCCCTGGTCAGGCCCACGAGAACGCGACCGACCGTGGTGTACCGGTCACAGATCGCACGCGCGATCAGGCGGAGTCGTAGCCGGGGTCGGAGGGCCAGTTGGGTTGGAACATGTGCCACTGGTGTGGCGCGCGGCGGATCAGGTGCTCGAGTTCGTGTGCGAGTGCCTGGGTGACCCTCGCGACGTCGGCGCGGAGTCCGTCGTCGGAACGGGTGATGTCGATCGGCGGCCGCACGACGCCGAGGTGCCCGTCGGTCCTGTCGGTGAAGTACACGGCCGTCGGGAGCAGGGGTGCTCCGGTGCGCAACGCCAGCGTGGCGGGCCCCGCCGGCAGGGTGGTGGTCTCGCCGAAGAAGTCGACCGCGACGCCCGTGCGCTGGATGTCACGGTCGCTGAGCAGACACACCACGTCGTTGCGCTTCAACGCGGCCAGCACCTCCCGGCCCGCCGACGGGCCGAGCGCCACGACCTGCATACCGAGCTGTTCTCGGAGATCGACGAACCACCGGAACAACTCGAGCGGCTCGATCGCCTCGACGACGACGGTGATGCCGTGGCCCCGTTCGACCAGCCACCGACCTGCCCATTCCCAACCGCCCAGGTGGGGTAACGCCAATATCACGCCGTTCTCCGCGGCCAGCGCGTCGACGACGTGGTCGTAGCCCTGCACCCGCATGCCGCGTTCGACCGCCCGGCCGCTGAGGTGGGGCAACCGGAAGCTCTCGAGCCAGTAGCGGGTGTACGAGTCGAACGCCTCCTGGACCGCGCGCCGCAATCGGACGCCGCCGAGGGTCGGATCGGCCCGACGGAGGTGGCGTTCGATCATCGACCGGCGTTCGAGGCTCGCGAAGCTGGCGCCGAATCCGAGCGCGGGTGACAGCCCCTGTGCAGCGAACCCGGGAAGTCCCCGTGCCGCGAAGGCGGCCAGACGGTACCCGCCGAGTGCTGCGGCGTCGCTGAGGGTGGGACGCTGCCGGCTCACCGGCCGATCAGTCCTGTTTGCGGGGAACCCGCTCGCGCAGCGGGACGCGCGTGCTCCGCCGACGGTTCCGCGCCACCCGACGTGCCGTGCGCTGTTCGCGGCGCATGTCGATGCGGGCCTGGGTGACGGGGGCGACCGCGGCCTGCTTCCACACCTTCACGAACCGCTGGACCGCCGTGATCGAGATCAGCAGGAGCATGCCCCAGAGGATCCAGACGAGTGCACCGTCGAGCCAGGGCTCGATCAGCAGGCCGACGCACAGCACCACGATGCGTTCGGCGCGCTCCATCAGCCCACCCTTGGCCTCGAGGCCGAGCGACTCGGCCTTGGCCCGCTGGTACGAGACCACCGACGACACCGCGGACACGGCGAACGGCAGCACCGCCAGGCGCGGGTCTTCGGTCACGGCGAAGTAGTAGGCGATGCCGCCGAGCAGGAGCGCGTCGGTCACGCGGTCGATGGTCGAGTCGAAGAAGGCACCTCGCTGGCTCGACGTGTTGGACGCCTTGGCGAGAGCACCGTCGAGCAGGTCGGGAAGGGCGGCCAGGATCACCAGCACCAGCCCCCATCGCAGATACCCTGCGCCGACCGCGACCGCGGCCGCGGTCGCGACGACGAGCCCGACGACGGTCAAATGATCGGGCGTTAGCTTGGTCTTGCGGAGCGCGGCGCCGAGCGGCTTGACGGCGGCGTCGACCGGAGCACGGAACTTGCCGTCGAACATCAGTCGGCGCCCATCACGCGTCGGGCGCCGACGGGCGCCACTGCTCGGGGTTGTCTTCCACCATGTGTTGGATCACGCGGCCGTCGACGGCGTCGACGAGCACGAGCCCGCGGCGTTCGGGCGGCTCCTCGGTGGAGTAGCAGAGCACGCGCCACGTCGGTCGGCTCCGTACCCCGTGCCAGACCTGCTGTGCCGACGCGTGACCGACCGGGAAACCGATCGCCTGCTGCGCCGCGACGAGCGCATCCTTCTCGTCGATCTGCATCCGCCACCCCGAGGTGATGCTGATGACGCCCGCGACGCCGAGGATGACCGCCGCCCAGGCCAGACCACCGTTGACGATCGGCGACGAGTCACGACTCGTGAAGTACGCGATCAGACAGACCGCGGCGAACGCCAGGTAGAGGTAGCCGGGGATCCGGCGGCGCGAATTGTCGGGGAAGCGGTACGCCCCCACGAAATCCGCGGCGTTGATGTCGTCCGGGAGTTCGTCGCGCAGGTCGTCGACCGCATCGGGGGCACTCATGATCGAATCAGCCTACTGGCCACGCCGTCCGGAGCTTGCGTGCGGTGTCGGCGAGGGGTTCGGGGAGGGTCCGAGTGTTCGCGACTGCGGTCATGAAGTTCGCATCGCCGGTCCAGCGCGGCACGACGTGCACGTGGAGGTGCTCGCTCACCGACCCGCCGGCCGGGCGACCGAGGTTGATGCCGACGTTCACCCCGTCGGGTCGGTACGCCGCCTTGACGGCACGCACCGTGTCGGTCACCACGGCCCAGAGCTCGGACGTCTCGTCGGCCGTGAGGTCCTCCAGGTCGGCGACCTCCCGATACGGCAACACGAGCGTGTGGCCGGTTCCGTACGGGTACGCGTTGAGGATCACGAACACGTGCTCGCCGCGGTGGATGACGTTCGTCTCGTCGTCGGGGAGCTGCGACCGGAGGATCTGCGTGAACACGCTGCCCTCCCCGGCGTCGTCGGACGTGTCGACCGAGCTGACGTACGTCGATCGCCAGCCGTTCCAGAGCCGTTCGAACATCAGGCGGTCAGCGCACGTTCGGTGCTCGCCGCGACCTCGTCGGTGATCCGGGCCACGAACTCACTCAGGCCGACACCACGTTCGACCTCTCCCCCGCGAGGATTCACACCGACGGTCGTCGCGGCGACGTCGTCGTCGCCGACGACGAGGATGTAGGGGATCTTCTCCATCTTGGAGGCGCGGATCCGCTTGCCGAGCGCATCGTTGGCCGCGATGACATCGACGCGGATGCCGGCCGATTCGAGGCGCTCGCGCACCCGATCCGCGTACTCCTCGTGGGCGGTCGCGACAGGCAGCACCCGCACTTGCAACGGCGCCAGCCAGGCCGGGAAGTTGCCGGCGTAGTGCTCGATCAGCACGCCCATGAACCGCTCGATCGAACCGAGCAGCGCCCGGTGCAGCATGATCGGCCGGTGCCGCTCGTTGTCGGCGCCGACGTACTCGAGGTCGAAGCGCTCGGGCAACTGGAAGTCGGCCTGGATCGTCGACAGCTGCCACGATCGCCCGATCGCATCGCGGACGTCGATGTCGATCTTCGGACCGTAGAACGCGGCGTCGCCCGCCTTGACGGCGTAGTCGAGACCGTGCGAGTCGAGTGCCTGGCGCAGCGCTTCGGTCGCCTCGTCCCAGATCTCGTCCGAGCCGACGTACTTGTCGGGGTTCTTCGTGGAGAGGTTGAACGTGAAGTCCTCGAACCCGAACGCCCGCAGCACCGACAGCACGAAGTCGAGCAGCGATGCGATCTCGTCGGCGAGCTGCTCTTTCGTGCAGTAGATGTGGCTGTCGTCCTGCGTGAAGCCACGGATGCGGAGCAGACCGTGCAGGGTGCCGGCCCGCTCGTAGCGGTAGACGTTGCCGAGTTCGAACAGCCGGAGCGGGAGCTCACGGTACGAACGTTGCCGGCTCTTGAAGATCAGGCAGTGCATCGGACAGTTCATCGGCTTCATGTAGTAGGTGCCGTTGTCCATCTCCATCGGCGGGTACATGCCGTCCGCGTACCACTGCAGGTGACCGGAGGTCTCGAACAGCTTCGCGTTGGCGAGATGCGGCGTGAACACGAACTCGTAGCCGCCGTGCTCGTGCCGCTCGCGGCTGTAGTCCTCCATGATCTTGCGGATGATCGCGCCCTTCGGATGCCACACCGCGAGACCGCCGCCGAGTTCGGACGGGAAGCTGAGCAGGTCGAGTTCGGTCGCCAGCTTGCGATGGTCGCGCTTGGCGGCCTCCTCGAGACGGTGGAGGTGTTCGGCGAGCGCCTGCTTCGACTCCCAGGCGGTGCCGTAGATGCGCTGCAACATGATGCCGTCCTCGTTGCCACGCCAGTGGGCACCGGACACACGTTGCAGCTTGAAGTGGCCGAGCTTGCCCGTCGACGGCACGTGCGGACCGACGCACATGTCGACGAATTCCTCGGAGTTGCGGTAGGCGCTGATCACGTCGCCCGAGACTTCGCCGGCGTCGAGTTGGTCGCCCGCCGCCGACTCGACGCGCTCGATGATCTCGATCTTGTACGGCTGATCGGCGAACAGCTCCTTGGCTTCCGCCATCGTCATCTCGCTGCGTTCGAACGTCTGGTTCGACTTGACGATCTCGCGCATCTCCTGCTCGATCGTCTGGAGATCGTCGTCGTTGAACGTGCGCCCGTCGGGCAGGTCGAAGTCGTAGTAGAAGCCGTTCTCGATCGCGGGACCGATCGAGAACTTGGCGCCCGGGAACAGGCGCGTCACGGCCTGGGCCAGCACGTGGGCGGTCGAGTGGCGCAGCACGTGACGTCCCTCGTCGGTGTCGTCGGTGATGATGCCGACGGTGCTGCCGCTCGGCAGCGGCGCCGTCAGGTCGGTCTCGGTGCCGTCGACGGTGGCCGCGACCGCGGCCTTCTTGAGTCGATTGCCGATCGAGGCGGCCAGATCGAGGGCGGTGGAACCCTCGGGCAGCTCTCGCTCGGATCCGTCCGGCAGGGAGATGGTGATGTTCGACATGACGTCGAAAAGTCTAGGCAGCGACGGCGGGGGTCGCTCGGCTGTGTTTGCCGGGGCGGGCGACCGGGTTCAGCCGGCCGACACGAGTTCGCGCTCGGGCACGGAGTGGTCGGCGACCGTGCCGACCCGACCCGGCTCGGACTCGTCCTCGCGCTCACCCGAGTACACGTTGTGGTAGGTCTGCCCGGTCATGTCGCGGATCTCGAACATGACCTCGTCCATCATCGACCGCCACGCCAGGTGTTCGGCTCCCCGGCCCGCATACCGTTCGGGCCGCACGGCACGGCCGATCTGGATCCGGCAGGTCTTGCCGAGCTTCGGCATGTTCGAGCCGATCGGCTGGATGTCGTCGGTGCCGGTGATGCCGACCGGGAAGATCGGGCAACCGATGTTCATCGCGAGCCGGGCCGCCCCGGTGCGTCCCTTGTAGAGGTCGCCGTCGCGACTCCTGGTGCCCTCCGGATAGATGCCGAACAGTTCGCCCCTCCGCAACACCTCGGCGGCGGCGTCGAGCGCGGCCTGGCTCTTGCTGCCTCCCGAGCGGTCGATCGGGATCATGCCCATGGCCGGGAACACGTATTTCGTCTTCCAGTCGTCCATGTACTCGGCCTTGCCGACGAAGCTGATGTTGCGGGGCATCGTCAGCATCAGGACCGCCGAGTCGAGGAAGCTGATGTGGTTCGGGCACAGGATCGCCGGACCGGCTGTGGGAAGTCGCTCGTAGCCCACCTGTTCGATGTTCCAGGCCCGCATGGCGAGCGGGCGCAGCACCGACCGGGTTCGAGCCTGCAGCTTGCTCGCTCCCGGACGGTCGGCCATCTCCCGCACTGTAGAACACGCAGGTGACGGGGGGTTGCCCGACCGGTTGATTCTCCGTGAAGCCCGTGCGCGTCAGAGTTCGACGCCGAGCAGCGCGGCAGCGGCCCGGGTCGATTCGCCGCGAGCGGCGGCGGCGTCGACCGCGTCGACCGCACCGGGCGAGTCGAGGTCGTCGTCGAGCCGCTCACGCACCTGATCGAGCACGTCGCCGGGGCGGCCGTCGCCGGCCCCGCGCCAGGCGTCGAGCCGTCGCTGGTTGCGCGGCATCAGTTCGTCGTCCCACTCCCACTCGACGCGGTAGTGGTGTTCGATCAGGGCGAGGCGGATCGCCATCGGGTCGTACTCCTCGCGGAGACCGTCGACGAAGACGAGGTTGCCGAGGCTCTTCGACATCTTCTGTCCGTCCATGCTGATCAGCGCGGTGTGCATCCAGTGCTTGACGAACAGCTCGCCGGTCGCCGCCTCGGACTGCGCCCGCTCACATTCGTGATGAGGGAAGATCAGGTCGGCGCCGCCACCGTGCAGGTCGATCGTCGTACCGAGCTCGCGCAGCGCCAGCGCGCTGCATTCGATGTGCCAGCCCGGCCGACCCGAGCCCCACATCGTGTCCCATGCCGGTTCGTCGTCGGCCGACGGGTGCCACAGCACGAAATCGAGCGGGTGGCGCTTGTTCGGATCGTCGACCTGTCCGCCGCGCTGCTTGGCGAGGTCGAGCATCTCGGACTCGGTGTAGTTGCTCAGCGACCCGAACGATTCGTATTTGCTCACGTCGAAGTACACCGATCCGCCCGCCTCGTAGGCGTACCCGCGGTCGAGCACCATGCCGATGAAGCCGCGGATGTCGGGGATCGCCGACGACGCCCGAGGTGTCGACGAGACCGGGAGCGCGTTCAACGCCACCATGTCGCGCTCGAAGCGCGCCTCTTCGGCGGCCGCCAGGTCGAGGTAGTGGACACCGAGCTCACGCGCCTTCTGGAACAACGGATCGTCGACGTCGGTCACGTTCCGGACACAGCGGACGACGTGGCCCTTGTCGATCAGGTGCCGCTGGAGGATGTCGTAGGAGATGAACGTGGCGGCGTGTCCGAGGTGGGTGGCGTCGTACGGCGTGATGCCGCACGTGTACATCAGCACCTGTTCGTCCGGCTCGAACGGCACGATGGCGCGCCGCGCGGTGTCGTAGAGCTGGAGGGTGGGCATGCTCAGGCCTTCAACGCGCGCGGGTCTGCTTTGATTCCCGTCAGCTTCGGGGCCACCCGCGTCTTGTAGCGCACGTTGAGCTGCAGCAGGACTGCGGTGAACGCCTCGATCGCCGTGGCGTTGGAGAGCTCGCCCGCATCGAGCGGGCGGCAGCCGGGGATCTTCTCCACCATCTCGCTGATCGTGGTGACCGCTGCGGCGTCGTCGCCGCAGATCAGGACGTCGCTCTCGATCGGCTCACCGATGTGACCGAGCTCGGTGGCCGGCAGGTGATGGAACGCAGCGACGACACGGCTCTCGGGCACCGCGGCCTGCACGTGAGCGGCGACGCTCCCCCGCGGCGGCACCAGCGGCTGGAACTCCTTGCCGACCCGGATCAGTGCGTTCGCCATGCTCACGACGATCTTGCCGCGCAGGTAGTTGGCGTGGTCCTGGGCCATCGTCGCCGCCGAGTCCCACGGGGTGGCGATCACGACGATCTCGCAGTCGGCCGCGGTGGCGTTGTCGCCGTAGCCGAGCAGGTCGTCGAGCTCCGGGAACCGCTCGACGAACGAATCCCTGCTCTCCATCGCCCGATACTTCGAACGAGAGCCGATCACCGACTCGTAGCCGACGCTGGCCAGTCGAGCGGCCAGGCTGCTGCCGGCCGGTCCACTGCCACCGATCACACCGATTCGCATGCCCCTGAGCCTGGCACACCCAGCGTGTCGACCACCTGATCGCGGCACGCGGCAAACGTGCGGTCGGCGATCGTTGGCCGACTACGTTCCGAGGCATGGGAATCCTCGACGGCAAGAAGATCGTGATCACCGGCGTCCTCACCGACGCGTCGTTGGCGTTCGGCGTCGCCAAGATCGCCCGCGAGCAGGGCGCCGAGATCGTCCTCACCGGAGCAGGCCGCGCCCTCAGCCTGACGAAGCGGACCGCCCGCAAGCTCGGCGACGACATCGACGTGTTCGAGTTCGACGTGACGGTGCTCGAGCACGTCGAAGCGGTACGTGACGCGGTTTCCGCGAAGTGGGGCCGGGTCGACGGCGTGCTGCACGCGATCGGCTTCGCCCCGGAATCGTGTCTGGGCGACGACTTCTTCGGGGCGCCGTGGGACGACGTGGCCACTGCGATGCACATCTCCACCTACTCGTTCAAGACACTCGCCGACGCGTTCGTCCCGCTGATGGACCAGGGCGGCTCGCTGGTCGGACTCGACTTCGACAATCAGCAGGCCTGGCCGGCGTACAACTGGATGGGTGTCGCCAAGTCCGCACTCCAGAGTGTGTCGCGCTACATGGCCCGCGAGCTCGGTCCACAGCAGATCCGCTGCAACCTGGTGGCCGCCGGCCCGATCAAGACGATGGCCGCCAAGTCGATTCCCGGGTTCAAGCTGTTCGAGGACACGTGGGACGGTCGAGCGCCCCTCGGGTGGGACGTTCAGAACTCCGAGCCCGTGGCCCGGGCCTGCGTCGCGCTGCTGTCCGACTGGTTCCCGGCCACGACCGGCGAGATCATCCACGTCGACGGTGGCTACCACGCCGTCGGCGCCTGACCCTGCCCGCGCTCGCCCCGGGTGGCCATCAGGTGCGCACGTTGCGGCGGAGCCATGTGCGGATCACCGCCGCAGTCACACGCGGCACCGGCGCCGTGACGGCATCGAAGGCGT
>CAXBAZ010000039.1:0-12942 GCA_963973395.1 uncultured Acidimicrobiaceae bacterium | reverse complement strand
CGTGTGGTAGTTCTCCGAATAGTTCTCGAGCAGCACCTTCCAGTTGAACGCCCGCACATCCGTCTCGGCGACGACGGGTTGCATCCGCTCGATCGGGCAGGCGTCGACGGCGGCCGCGAGCGGACCGAGGTCGAGCGTGCTTCCCGCCGCGCTGACGTCGACGAAGACCAGCCGCCGCCAGATCGCGACGGACACGGGCTGCAGCGAGTGGTCGGCGAGATCGAAACCTGCGGGTTCGCCCACCCCGTTCGCCTTCGCCAGGGCTCCATCGAGGCGGTAGATCCAGGCGTGGTACGGGCAGCGGATCACCGAACCCGATCCCGAACCCGCGACCGGGTCGAGGCAGAGTGGTGAGGCACGATGGCGGCACACGTTGACGAAACCGCGCAGTTCACCGTCGGCACCACGGACGAGGAGGACCGGCACACCGCCCACGGTGCGTGCGATCCACGCCGACGCCTCGGGAAGCTCGTCGACGACGGCCGCGCACACCCAGCCGCGTCGGAACACCCGCTCGCGCTCACGCTCGAAGAACGACGGGTCGGAGTACCACGAGGCCGGGAGCGTGCGCGCGGTGTCGATGCCCGCCGGATCGGGGATGTGGCGGAGACCCGTGTCGTCGATCGTCATGCACCACGCTCGCGCATCACGTGACCGCGCCGACCTCGAACAGCTCGGACGCCTCGTCGGACGTCGCTCCGAGCACGGCGCCCAACCGTTGCATGTTGTCGACCAGCCGCGCGCCGTCGCCGGAGGTGTGGGCGACCGACAACGTCCACGACTCGCTCTTGGCCCACGGCGCCAGGAAGACGCCGTTGTTGTGCTGGACCAGGTAGTTGAGGTGGCTGATCGCCGTGTCGATCGCGAGGAACTCGCGGTAGTTCGTCGCCGGTCGATCGTGGACGACGACCGACCCCTTGAAGCCGTGCACGATCCCGTACGACGGCAGGCCGTGCGCGGCGAGCGCGGCGGTGCAGCCGTCGAACATCTCGCGACCGAGCGCCTCGGCGCGGGCATAGGAGTCTGGCGTCAGCACCTCGGTCAGCACGGCTCTGGCGGCCGCCATCGTGAGCGGGTTGCCGTTGAACGTGCCGACCTGGTCGTACCGGCCGTCGCTGATCGCACTCATCACCTCGGCGGTGCCACCGACCGCACCACACGGCACGCCGCCCCCGAGCGCCTTCGCCAGACAGATGATGTCGGGGGTCACGCCGAACAGCTCGGTCGCTCCGCCGTAGGCGACGACCATGCCGGTCTTGACCTCGTCGAACGTCAGGAGCGCGCCGTGGTGGTGCACGAGGTCGCGGAGACCCTCGAGGTAGCCCGGTGCCGGTGGGATGATCCCCGCGTTCATCATCATCGGCTCGGTGATCATGCCGGCGATCTGGTCGGGGTGATCGACGAACACGCGCTCGACGGCGGCGAGGTCGTTGAACGGTACGATCCGCACGAGGTCGGAGATCGCACGGGGGATCCCGGGGCCCGGCTCGCGGCGCGGATCGTCGACCGGTCCGAGGTCGCCGAGCGAGCCCCACAGCGACACGTTCACGAGGTCGTGGTGGCCGTGATAGGCGCCCTCGACCTTGATGACGAGGTCGCGCCCGGTGATCGCCCGCATGAGGTGGATCGCATCCATGGTCGACTCGGTGCCGGAGTTGTTGAACCGCCACTGCGGCAACCCGAACCGGTCGCTGAGCGCCTCGGCGACGACGATCGCATCCTCGACCGGCTGCGCGAAGTGGGTGCCCATCGTCACCCGCTGCTGGACGGCGTCGACCACGGCCGGATTGGCGTGACCCACCACGTTGACGCCGTACCCGGCGTGGTAGTCGACGTACTCGTTGCCGTCGACGTCCCATACGTGACTGCCCTCGCCCCGCTCGACCCACACCGGGAGCGGACGGGTGCTCGACCAGCTCGACGTCACCCCGCCGGGCATCGAACGCAGCGCGCGCTCGAACAGTTCACCGGAGCGTGGGTTGCGTTCGACGAACCGCGCCTCCTCGGCCCGGATCCGGTCGTCGATCGAGGCAGCGGCCGGGTCGTCGGTCGTGTCGTCGGTCGTGCGGTTGGGGGCGGTCGTCGTCGTGTCGTGGGTGCTCATGATCGTCTGCGGACCTCTGGCCGCCGCTCGTCCGGACGGACTCGCTTGTCCTGACTGACTGGTCAGTCTAGGATCGTGGTCACCGCACTTCAAGAGCGAGCGACCACGGACGAGCCATGCACACCACCCACCATCTCCGCCGGAACGACGACACGGTCGACGACGCAGCCGACGACACCGCCGGAGATGCACGCGGCGCCGCGCTCGGGCTCGCCGCCACCCTCACGTCGGCCGACTACTGCGATCCCACGATCTTCGATCAGGAGCGCCGGCAGATCTTCCACGCCGGCTGGATGTACGTGTGCCACATCGACGGGCTGCCGGTGGGCACACGCCGCGTGTTCGACATC
This sequence comes from uncultured Acidimicrobiaceae bacterium, assembly GCA_963973395.1. Taxonomy (GTDB): domain Bacteria; phylum Actinomycetota; class Acidimicrobiia; order Acidimicrobiales; family Ilumatobacteraceae; genus Ilumatobacter. Next base: position 10,488 of record CAXBAZ010000039.1, on the reverse strand, counting down.
GTCGGCGAGTCGGTGATCGTCACCCGCGACCGCGACGGCGAGATCCACGCGTTCGCCAACGTCTGCCGGCACCGCGGATCCGAGCTCTGCCCGGCCGGCGTCGAGGCCGCCACCGGCAACATCCGATGTGGCTACCACGCCTGGACCTACTCGCTCGACGGGGCACTGGTCGCGACGCCGCGGGTCGACGACGAGTTCGACCGCGGCGAGTACGGGTTGTGGACCCACCACGCGGCGGTCTGGAACGGGCTCGTGTTCGTGTCGGTCGCCGAGCGGCCGCCGCCGCTCGCGGCGTGGCTCGAACAGTGGTCGCCCGGCATCGACGACTTCGCCGACGTACCCGTCGCCGACTACCGGATCGGCGTGCGCACCGAAGCCGTCGTCGCCGCCAACTGGAAGATCCTGATCGAGAACTACAACGAGTGCCTGCACTGCGCGGTCGTGCACCCCGAACTGGTCGACGTGATCCCGCTGTACCGCTCGGGCCACGTCGTCGACCCCGACCGTGACGACGAGATCGTCGACCTCAAGCCGGGAGCCCGCGCCCTGACCGCCGACGGGCACACCACACTGACGACGCTGCCCGGCGTCGACCCGGCCGCCGAGTACAGCGGGCTCGTGTTCTTCCCGAACCTCGAGTTCGACCTCACCCCCACGACGATCGCGCTGACCACCCTGTTCCCCGTCGCCCCCGACCGCACGGTGGTCGTGGCCGAATACCTCTTCTCGCCCGCCGACATCGAACGGGACGACTTCGACCCGTCGCCCGAGGTCGACCTGAACGAACTCGTCGGCGCCCAGGACTTCGTGGTCTGCGAGATGGTGCAGCGCGGGGTGTCGTCACCGGCGTTCGCCGGCGGCGGGTTGACAGCCAAGGACGCGTACGTCACCGAGTTCGTGCATCGATACCTCGACATCCGGGAATCGGGCGCGACACACTGAATCCACACCCGGCTCGCCGGGTCGCAACAGAAAATGGGGGAACGGATGGGTACCACCCGACGGGAGTTCATCGGCCAGGCAGCCGGGTTCGGTGTCATGCTCGGCGCCGGCATCCCGCTGCTGCAAGCCTGCGGTGGCGACGACGACGAGGGCGGTGCCGTCACCGACACGATCGGCGACGGGCTCGAGCCCGAGGCCGGACCGCTCCGCGTGTTCAACTACGCCGACTATGTGAACCCCGCCACCGTTGCCTCGTTCGAGGAGCAGTACGGCGTCCAGGTCGAGATCACGACGTTCGACGTCGACGCCGAGGCGATCACCAAGCTCGCCAACGGCTCGGTCGACGTCGACGTGCACAACTCGGCGGCACCGAACACGCTCAACCGCCTGATCGCCGGCGGTCTGCTGCAGCCGCTCAACAAGTCGTACCTCACGAACTTCTCCAACGTGCTGCCGTCGTTCACCAGCCCGTGGTACGACGAGGACTCGACCTACACGGTGCCGTACACCGTGTTCTCATCGGGGATCGCCTACCGCAGCGACCGCATCGATCCGGCGAAGGTCGAAGAGATGGGGTGGGACATCCTCTGGGACCCGGCCCACAAGGGCGTCACGTCGATCCTCGACGACTACCGCGAGGGCATCTCCATGGCGCTCCTCCGCCAGGGCATCACCGACGTCAACACCACCGACACCGCACAGATCGAACAGGCCGGCGCCGACCTCGCCGAACTCGTCGACCTGATGAACATCAAGGTCAACATCGAGGCCTACAAGGACATCCCGGAGGGCGCCACCGATCTGGCGCACACCTGGAGCGGCGACATGCTGGCCGGCGTCTGGTACATGCCAGAGGGCACCGATGCGTCGGTGCTCGGCTGGTGGTACCCGCCCGACGGCGTCGGCGTCGTCAACAACGACTGCATGGCCGTCACCGCCTCCGCCAAGAACCCGGTGCTCGCCCACCTGTGGATCAACTTCCTCCTCGACGCCGCCAACGCCGAGGAGAACTTCGGCTGGAACGGGTACCTGCCGCCGATCAAGGGCCTCGACGCCGACTACCTGATCGAGAACGAGTACGCACCGGAGAACCTCCGGTCGGCCGTGCTCACCGACGAGATCATCGCCCTGGGCCTCCGCTTCGAGCCGCTCGACACCGACACCGACCGCGTCTGGGAAGAGACCTGGTCGAGGTTCACCACCGGCTGATCGGTGGGCGGCGCACTCGACTATCCGCCAGGGACCGGTCCACCGCCGGCGCGCGTCCGTGGTGGATTCTGGGCCGCGCTGGCGGCGCCGGGCACGCTCTGGTTGGTCGCGCTGTTCGTGATCCCGTCGTACGCGATCTTGGCGGTCGCGTTCGGCGGGATCGACCCGATCCTGCGCACCACGGCCCCCGAGTGGAACCCGTTGGCGTGGGAGTTCGAGACGATGCGCCACGTCCTCGACCGGGTGTTCACCGACGACCTTCGTCGAGTGTTCGTCCGGACGGGGGCGTTCGTGCTGGCTGCGCTCGTCGGGTGCTGTCTGATCGGCTACCCCGTCGCGTACTACGTCGCCCGGTCGGCGCGCCGCACGCGAGGTCTGCTGCTCGCGCTGCTCGTGCTCCCGTTCTGGATCAGCTACCTGATGCGGATGCTGGCCTGGGTCAACCTGCTCCAGACCGACGGCTACATCAACCGGGTCCTCGGCTGGCTGCAACTCGGATCGTCGCGGAACTGGCTCGACGGCGACTGGCCGACGGTCGTGATGGGGCTGATCTACGGCTACATCCCCTTCTTCATCCTGCCGCTGTACGCCGCACTGGAACGGATGGACGGGCGGCTGATCGAGGCGTCGCGCGATCTCGGCGCCTCGTCGATCTGGACGTTCCTGCGGGTCACGCTGCCGCTGTCGATCCCCGGGTTGATGGCCGCCTCGGTGATCGTCTTACTGCCGATGTGCGGCGACTACTACACCAACACCTACCTCACCGGTGGCTCGCCGCGGACCGAGATGGTCGGCAACCAGATCGAGTTCTTCCTGCGCGGGTCGAGCCAGCCACAGACCGGTGCGTCGCTCGTAGTCGTCCTGATGGTGTTCCTGATGGTGCTGATGGCGTACTACCTCGTGACGATCGCCCGATCGCAACGTGACGGGGCCCCTCGATGAAGCGGCGTCGGTTCGGCGCCCTCGCCGTGATCACGTGGCTGTACGTGCTGTGGTCACTCGTACCGGTGCTGATCGCCGTGCGGATCTCGTTCAACTCGGGCAAGAGCCGCTCCGCGTTCCAGTCGATGTCGATGCGCTGGTTCACCGATGATCCGGCGTCGGTGTGGCGTAGCGACGAACTGCAGACGGCGCTGCTCAACACACTGAAGCTGGCCGGGCTGACGATGCTGATCGCCACACCGATCGGGGTGGCGATGGCGATCGGGTTGCAGCGCTGGCGCGGCAGGACGTCGCGCGGTGCGAACAACCTGATGCTGTTGCCGCTCGTGACGCCGGAGATCGTGCTGGGCGTCGCGCTGTTCATCGTGTTCACCCAGGTCTACACGAGCGTGCCGCGCGGCTTCACGACCCAGCTGCTCGGCCACGTGACGTTCACGATGTCGTACGTGGTGATCATCGTCCGCGGCCGATTGCTGTCGATCGGCATCCACTTCGAGGAGGCCGCCCGCGACCTCGGCGCCTCCCGGATCCAGGCGCTGCGGATGGTGCTGCTCCCCCAGCTCTGGCCGGCGATCTTCGCGAGCCTGATGGTCGTGTTCGCCACATCGGTCGACGACTTCGTGATCTCGTCGTTCCTGTCGACGGGTGCGTCGACCGAGACCGTGCCGATCAAGATCTACTCCTCGGCACGGGCCGCCGCGACGCCGAACGTGAACGCACTCGCGACGGTCATGCTCCTGATCACACTGCTCGCCGTGGTGCTCGCCTGGTCGATCCTGCGGCTCTTCCGCAAGAGCGGCGTCGACAGCGACACCAACCTCACCACCATGAGCATCTGAGCCTGTGCTGTGTCACCGACTATGTCGTCGACGAGCTGTTCGGTGACACAGAAGTTGCCTGGGTGGCGGCTCGTCGGCCGGAGAGGAAGGCGGCGTGGACGGTGCCGAAGTGGTGGGCGTCGGTGTGCTCGCCGGCGAAGAACAGCCGGTCGGACGCCGGGCGCGCGAGTTGCTCCATGTCGGCGGGGCTGCCACCGACCGGGATGTAGCTGTACGAGCCGAGGGCGAGCGGATCGTTGGTCCAGTCGGTCATGTGGACCGCGATCGGATCTGGAGCATCGGGGATCATCAGGCGCAGCACCGACAACGCCATCGCCGCCCGTTCGTCGAGCGATCGGTCGGCCAGCCCGGGCGTGGCGAGCGGGTTGTAGAACGCGATCAGGGTGGGTGCGCCGGCGTGGTACGTGGTGTCGATCCAGCTCGGGAACCGGTGGTCGTCGGACACGAACGTCATCCGCCGCGCCGACGCCGGCCAGAACCGTTCGTCGAACCGGAACACGGCTTTCTCGAGGTTCGCCATCGCCAGCCGGTCGGCCGCGGCCTCGTGGTCGGGGATCGCCGGGGTGAACGCGACCCGACGCTGCTGGAGCACCGTCAGCGGCAGCGTCACGACGACCCGATCGCACTCGTACCGGCCTGTCGCCGTGAGCACGGAGGCGCCGCCACCACCCGCGCCACCTGCGTCGCCGTGGTCGATCGCGGTGACGACCTCGCCCGTGCGGATGTCGAGGCCGGTGGCCAGGTGCTCGACGAGCCGGGTGTAGCCGCCGGAGATCATCACGTTGCCGCCGCCGTGATCGACGTAGCCGGCAGTCCCCCGCACCGACACCCGGTCGGGGAGGCCGGCGATGTTGAGCGTCGCCTCGAGCCACTCGATCCCGAACCGGACGACATCGGCCTGCACGTCGGCGAGGCGCCGGTCGTGTACGTACCACTCGGCGGCATCGCGATAGGTCGCCGCCGGACCGAGCGCAGCCGCCGCCTCGGCCGGATCGAAATCGGCCTGGCTCGCGACCAGGGTGGCGGCGACGTGCGCAGGTGCCCATCCGTCACCGTCAGCCCCACCTTCGATGAACACGGTGAGGCCCATCCCCCACAGGCCGTCGTTCGCCCACGGCAACCCCGCCGCGCGCACCTCGTCGGCGAGCGGGTTGCCGATCGGGCCGTGGATCCACGACCCGCCGAGGTCGATCGCGGCGCCCTCCACGTCGGCCGTCCACGTTCGGCCGCCGATCCGATCACGCGCTTCGAGCACCGTCACGTCCGCGCCCGCCTGAGCGAGGTCGCGCGCCGCGGTCAGCCCGGACACGCCGGCACCGACGACGACCACCCTCATCGTGCGATCGCCTACTTCGCGGCCGCGAGGTCGGCGAGGATCCGCTGGCTCGCGAGCTTGCCCGGGCCACCGCTCACGCAGCCACCGGGATGTGTGCCGGATCCGCACTGGTAGTAGCCGTCGATCGGCGTGCGGTACTGGCTCCAACCGGGGGCCGGACGGAAGAAGTACATCTGCGGCGCCAGGAACTCGCCGTGGAAGATGTTGCCCTCGGGCAGGCCGGCGACCTGTTCGATGTCGAGCGGCGTGACGATCTCGCGCTGGAGCACCAGATCGCCGAACCCGGGGAAGAACGACTCGAGGGTGGCCTGCACGTTGTCGGCCATCTGCTCACGTTCGGTCGCCCAGTCGCTGCCCCTGAGCTCGTACGGGGTGTAGTGCACGAAGCACGACATGACGTGCTTGCCGGGGGGCGCCATGTCGGGGTCGATCGTCGACTGGATCGCACCGTCGATGTACGGACGGGTCGAGTACCAGCCGTACTTCGCCTCGTCGAAGGCCCGTTCGAGGTACTCCATCGACGGGCCGATGTTGGTGAAGCCACGGAACATGTCGGTGCGGTCGCCGAGCGACGGGTACGTCGGCAGCCCGTCGAGCGCGAAGTTCACCTTCGACGACGTGCCCTGGTAGCGGTACCGCCGCAGGCTGTCGACCAGGTCGGTCGGCAGCTCGCGCTGGTCGACGAACTCGGTGAACGTGCGGCGCGGATCGGCCGCCGACACGACGACGGAGGCCCGCAGCTCGGTGCCGTCGGTGAGCGCGACGCCGAGGGCTTTGCCGTTCGAGGTGATCACCGTGTCGACCTCGGCGCCGAGCTTGATGTCGGCGCCGAAACCCTGTGCGGCGCGGGCGAGCACCTGGGTGAAACCGCCGTTGCCGCCCTTGTGGAACGCCCACGAGCCGTAGTGGCCGTCGTGCTCACCCATGCCGTGGAACAACAGCACGAGGCCGGAGCCCTGCGACATCGGCCCGACCTTGGTCCCGATGATGCTCGACGACGACAGGTAGCCCTTGAGGATGTCGCTCTCGAAGTAGTCGTCGAGGAAGTCGGCCGCGCTGCCCGTCAGGAGGCGGACGAGGTTGTGCAGCACGCTCGGTTCGATGCCGCGCATGTGCTTGGCCAGGTCGGCGAGCTCGGCGAGTCCGTCGGGCGAGGTGGCGAAGATGTCGGGCGGTGCCTTGTCGAACAGCGGCTTGACCGCCCGCACGACCATCTCGATGTCGTGGTTGTACTGGTCGTAGGCATCGGCGTCGGCCTGCGAGTGGCGGGCGAGCTCGATGATGTTCTCGTTGCGGTCCTGGCCCATCACGAGCGAGTCGCCGTTCTCCATCGGGCAGAACGACGAGGGCATCAACAGCGGCATGAACCCGTGCTTCACGAGGTCGAGGTCGTGGATGATGTCGGGTCGCAGCAGGCTGAGCGCGTACGAGAACGTGGTGAACTTGAACCCGGGGCGGAGCTCCTCGGTGATCGCCGCCCCACCCACCAGATGGCGACGCTCGAGGATCAGCGTGCGCAGGCCCGCCTTCGCGAGGTAGGCGCCGTTGACGAGGCCGTTGTGACCGCCGCCGATCACGATCGCGTCGTACTCGGTGCTGGCGCTCATGACGTGGCTCCTGATGTGGCGGCTGGTTCGGCGGTGGCTGGTTCGGTGGCGGGCACGGAGGTCTTCCGTTCGGGATTGAACAGCGGCGTGCGGGCGGTCTCGGCGCCGACCTGCACGTACTCGTGATTGATCATGAACTCGAGGTTGACCCTGGTACCCGCCTTGGCCAGTTCGGGGCGGATCCGGGCGAGCGCGATGTGGCGCTGCAGCACCGGCGAGTACATGAAGCTCGTGGCGTACCCGACGCGCCGCACGTCGGCGTCGTACACCATCATGTCGCCGTGCACCGGGGTGTGATCCTTGGGCGGCACCATGTCGGCCGCCGTGTACTTGCGGTCGTAGTCGTACGGGTCGACGAGCAGGCCGGTCATCTTCCACCGCGACGTGCCGTCGCGGCGTTCGCGCCGGATCGCGTCGCGGCCGATGAACGGACGGTCGCCGTCGAGGTCCTTGAGCATCCAGCCGAGTCCGAGCTCGTCGGGGGTCGACCGGTGTTCGTCGTTCTCGGCGAGTCGACTGGGTTCGAAGTCGACACCGACCAGCAGGAGCCCGGCCTCGATGCGCGCCATGAGCAGCGCGGTCTGGCCGAATGGGAGCAAGCCGTACGGTCGTCCGGCCTCGACGACCATGTCCCACAGCGCTCCGGCGTCGGACGCGTCGGCGAAGATCTCGTAGCCGAGGTCGCCGGTGAAGCCGGTGCGCGAGATCGTGACGGGCAGGTCGCCGAGCTTGGCCGACGTGTGGTCGAAGTAGCCGAGTCGCTCGATCTCGGGCGCCAGCGGAGCCAGCACTGCCCGGCTGTTCGGCCCTTGGACGGCCAGCGTGGCGTAGTCGTAGGTGACCTCGGTGATCTCGACCCGGTCGTGACCGATCAACCGCCGGAAGTACGACAGGTTCGGCTCGGCCGCGGTGAGGAGGAAGTCGTCGGCAGCGTGGCGGAACACGACGCCGTCCTCGTTGACGTACCCGCGGTCGTCGCACCAGATCGTGTACTGCGCCTGGCCGGGTCGGCAGGTGCGGACGTCGCGGGCCAGCACGCCGGCCAGGAACCGCTCGGCATCGGGACCGACGATGCGGTACTTGTACAGCGGCGACGAGTCGAACATCCCGACCGCATTGCGGATCGCGACGTACTCGAACTTCTCGGACGACTGGTACTTGTCGCCCACGAGGTGGCCGGACCAGTGACTCCACAGCGACGTCTCGTTCGTCGCTGCGACCCGGTCGTGGAACGGCGAGTGTCGCAGCATGGCCCGACCGTACCGCGTTGTTGGACAAGTGCGCAACAGCGGTCTAGCGTGCCGATCGATGGCCCGACTCTCACCCGACGACCGCCGGCAGGCGATCGTCGACGCCGCGCTCGCCGTCGCCCGACGGCAGGGCCTCGGCGTGACGACGGTGCGCGACGTCGCGGCCGAGATGGGCACGTCGAGTGGACTGATCCACCACTACTTCGACTCGATGGACGACGTGCTCGCGGCCGCGTTCCGACAGGCGGCCGGCCTCGATCTGCGCCGCGCCCGCGAGGCGATCGCGGCCGAGCCGACCGCCGCCGCGCAGCTGGACGCGTTCATCGGTTCGTACGCACCGGCGCAGTCGGACTGGACGATGCAGCTCTGGCTCGACGCCTGGTCGGAGGCCGCACGCCGACCGACGTTGCAGCACGTGTCGCGACAGCTGAACCGCGAGTGGCAGGCGCTCGTGCGGACGATCATCGAGCGCGGGGTCGACAGCGGCGAGTTCACCACCGCCGAACCCGACGCCGCGGCGTGGCGACTCCTGTCGGTGCTCGACGGGCTCGCGCTCCAGGTCGTCGCCCACGACGCGTTGATCACGCGCGACGACGTGGTGGCGTGGACGCGTGCCGCTGCGGCACGTGAATTGTCGGCCCCGATCCCGGCGTCGGGAGCGTAGGGAACCGCCCGGTCGGGGTCGGTACCCTGGATGACCGCATGTCGACGACGGCCGGTGATCAACGACGCGAAGAGATCCTCGACGCGGTGCTGCGGGTGATCATCGACGTCGGGTTCACCGAGATGACCGTCGCCCACGTGGCCCGCGTCGCAGGTGTGTCGAATGCGCTCGTCCACTACCACTTCTCGTCGAAGCCCGAACTGATCGCAGCTGCGCTACGGGCGGCGAGCAACGACGACAAGGCGTTCCGCGACGAGATCGTGAAGGCCGAGGGCACGGCGACGGCGCGGCTCGACGCGATGCTGTGCAAGTCGCTGCCGGGTCACGCGACCGACGCCTCATGGCTGCTGTGGATCGAGACGTGGGGCGAGACCCGTCGCGACGCGCAGATCCGTGCGGTGATGACCGACCTCAACGCCCACGAGCGCGACGCGATCGTGCGGCTGCTCGAGGAGGGCGAGGAGCTGGGCGAGTTCACCTGCGCTGCGCCCGCCGACACGGCCGCCCGGATGACGGCGCTGCGCGACGGGCTCGCGATCGACCGCACGCTCTTCGACGCCCACCCGACCGACAAGTTGGTCGAGCAGATGCGCAGCGCCATCACCTACAACCTCGGCCTCACCCAGGAGCGCTACCGGGCACTGCTCGCATAGCGCGTCGACGCGATCGGGCACGTCGCTGTCATGGGTCGTGGAGACTCAGGTTCCCAACACGGCCACGGGCCGATGACGGCCCAGTGGGTGCATGGCGAACGGAGCGAACCCGAATCGCTCCGTTCGGGCCGGTCAGGGGTGGTCGACGGCGTGGGGCTCGGCGGGCTCGTCGTCGCCGTGGCCGAAGGGCAGGCGTGACACGACCGACACGACGAGTGCGCCGACGGCGAGACCGAGCACGGCGGACATCGCCGTGTTCACGAGCCAGGCGAGCACCCCGCCGATGCCCCCCACGTCGTGCACGAGCTCTTCGGCATCGTGCACGAACCCGTACGGCCCGTGCCAACCGAGCTCGTCGGCGCCGACGAGAATGATGTGCCCGCCGACCCACAGCATCGCGGCCGTGCCGACGACCGAGAGCCACGTCAGCAGCTTCGGCATGCCGTTCACCAACAGGCGCCCGACACGCTGTGCCCCTTCGGACTCGCGCTGGGCGAGCGACAACCCGATGTCGTCCATCTTCACGATCAGCGCGACGAGGCCGTAGACGATCAGCGTGATCAGGACCGCAACGACGGCGAGGATGATCGCCCGCTGGACCACGGGCTCGTCGATCACGTCCTTCAACGCGATCACCATGATCTCCGCCGACAGGATGAAGTCGGTGCGGATCGCGCCGGCGATGGTCGCCTCCTCGGCATCCGGACCCTTCATCACGGCGGGCACGTCGTGCCCGCCGTCGTCGTGCTTGAGTTTGTGCCAGATCTTCTCTGCGCCTTCGAAGCAGAGATACGCGCCACCGCAGATCAACACGACCTCGACCACCTTCGGTGCGATCTCGCTGAGGATCAGGGCGACCGGGAGGATGAACAGCAGCTTGTTGCGGAACGAACCCGTGGCGATCCGCTTGATGATCGGCAGCTCGCGGTCGGCCGCCAGGCCGTGAACGTAGGCCGGGGTGACGGCGGTGTCGTCGATCACCACACCGGCGGCCTTCGTGCTCGCCCGGCCGGCCGCAGCTCCGACGTCGTCGATCGATGCCGCGG
>CAXBAZ010000038.1:0-12958 GCA_963973395.1 uncultured Acidimicrobiaceae bacterium | reverse complement strand
TGTTCGGTGCCGCGTTCATGTTCTCGTACGGCCTGCTGCCGACCGGGATGGCGATGTTCTGTGTCGGGATCCTCCACGGCATCAGCGACGGCATCACCGTGTCGAGCACGGGTGTCGCCGTCGGGCTGGCCGCACCCGCGGACCGGCAGGCGGGGGCGCAGGGCATGCTCGGGGCGGCCGAGACGCTCACCGCCGGGATCACCGCGGTGCTCGCGGGTGTGCTCTACACGGTGGGAGGCCGGACGCTGGCGTACACGCTGTGTTCGATCGTCATGGTGCTGCTGGCTGTCGGCGCCTACGTGCTCGTCGGCCCCGAGTACCGCAACCGACAGGCGCTGCACCTCGACGACGCGGTCGTCAACGACCCGGCGTCGGCCGTGACCGGGCACGCCTGACATCGGGCGACTCCGTGTCAGAGGTCAGGTGAGCGCTCCAAGCACTGGTCGATGTCGGCCGCGCCGCGGCGCGACGGCCGTCGGTCTCGCGGTCATCCGGCGTCGTCGAGTGGGTCGGTGGTGACCCGCCCGTCGATGCGCTCGCGCAGCAGATCCGCGTGTCCGTTGTGCTGGGCGTACTCCTCGATCATGTGGACCAGCACCCATCGCAGCGACAGCGGACCACGCCATCGCTCCACACCGGTGATCTCGAGGTCGGGCGCCTTGGCGACGAAGCGTTCGGCGAACTCGACCTCCTGCCAGAACTTCCGCCAGGCCTCGTCGACCTGGTGCGGATCGGCGGCGGCGTCGTGGAAGTCGCCGTCCGGATCGGCGTCGGTGCCGTAGTACCGCGCCACCGTGTCGCCACCCATCACGTTGCGGAACCAGTTGCGCTCGACCTCGGCCATGTGTCGCAGGAGCCCGAGCAGCGACAACTCGGACGGTGCCGCGGAACGGCGTGCGAGCTGCTCGGCGTCGAGTCCCTCGCACTTGCCCGCGAGGTAGCGCCGTTGGAGGCCGAGGAAGTGCATGAGCGTGGCCCGCTCGTCCGCCGTCGCGACCGGATCGAAGTCGGGGTAGGGCCAGTCGTCGGGACGTTCCATCCCACCAGTGTCCCACGGCGCTCGAACCGGGCCGCCAGGTCGTGATCGGTTCCGCGGACGGGGACGGCTGCCGCATCCCGACGACGGGCCGGATGTCGCGTCGGATCAGTGGCGTTCTTCGGCGAGCAGGCTCCTGCGGACCTTGCCGGCGTCGTCGCGCACCGGCTCGGCGACGAACTCGTACGTCGACGGTGCCTTGTACGACACGAGCCGCTCGGCCATGTGGGCCCGGAGTTCGGCCTCTTTGGCGCCGTCGGGCGCATCGACGATCGCGTGCACCCGCTGGCCGAGGTCGTCGTCGGCGATCCCGATCACGGCGCAGCTGCGGACAGCCGGGTGTTCGTCGAGCGCGGCTTCGACCTCGGCCGGGTAGATGTTGGCCCCACCCCGCAGGATGAGGTCCTTGCGCCGGTCCGCGAGGTACACATAGCCGTCCTCGTCGATCCAGCCGAGGTCACCGAGGCTCTCCCACTCGGTGTCGGCGAGATGCTTCGGTTCGGCGCCGATGTACGAGTACGTCGAGCCGGGACCGTCGTCGGCGAGCATGTAGATCTCGCCGATCTCGCCGGGTGGAAGGTCGTCGCCGTCGTCGCCGACGACCTTGATCCGTCCGACGATCGGGCGGCCCACCGAGCCGTGGTGCTCGAGCCACTCCCGGCCGGTGATCCACGTGATCGCCTGGACCTCGGTGCCGGCGTAGAGCTCGCACAGCACGTCGGGGCCGATCCAGTGGATCCACTCCTCCTTCAGCCAGGGCGGGCAGGGCGCGGCCATGTGGATCGCGACCTCGAGCGACGACATGTCGGCTGCGGCGCGGACCTCATCGGGCAGCTTCCAGATCCGGGCCATCATCGTCGGCACCAGGTACAGGTACTTCGGCCGGTGTTCGGTGACGGCGTCGAGCACCTCCTCGGGCACGAACCGAGCGAAGTTCACGACATGGTTGCCGCCGACCAGGGCCAGCGACGAGATCGAGAACGGAGCGTTGTGGTAGAGCACGCCGGGGATCACGCACGCCGACCGGTACGGCAGTCCGAACCCGGCACGCTCGGGGTCGAACGACCCCGGCGTGGTGGCCAGGATGATCTTCGGCCGTCCGGTGCTCCCCCCCGACGTGGGTGCCTTCCAGAACCGGGTGGTGACGTCGGGGAGCTCCGCATCGCTGACGGCTGCGTCGGGTTCGTAGCCGATCGGCACGCACGTGCGGTGGGGGATCCGCCCCTCGTCGACCCCGACCACGATCCGAGAGTTCGCGAGCTCGACGATCTCTTCGAGTTCGCGTCCTGGGAGTTTCGCCGACACCGGTTGGGGTGTGGCACCGAGCTTCCAGGCGGCGAAGGCCGACTCGAAGAATGCGGTCGAGTTCGGGAGCGCGATCGTCACGAGGTCGTCGGCGACGACGCCCAGGTCGGCGAACGCCCGGGCGAGTCGATTCGTTCGGCGGTCGAACTCGTGCCAGCTGAGGGTGATGTCGCCGCAGGTCAGCGCCGGCTCGTGGGGACGCTCCGCGGCGTGCATCGAGATGGCCCGTGACATCGACATCGCTTCCATGGCGGGCGAGCGTAGGCAACCGGATGTCGACGACGATCACCGGACCGCTGCGGTCGGCACCGATCGGCCCGACCGTCAGGCGGCCGGTGGTGCCGGTGCGGTCGAGTAGTCGGCGTCGGCCGTGATCCACCGGACCTGCAACGGGGCGAGTCGCCACGGCTGGCGATCGCCTGGGTCGAGCACGTCGATCGCACCCGTCGTGGGTTCGACGAACGGGTCCGGCCGGGAGACGATCTCGACGGTGTCGGCGCCGACGTTGGCGAGTCCGACCATTTCGCCGAAGCGGGGATGCGATCGGTGCCAGGCGAACACCGACTCGAACCCCGGGTCGAAGACCCGCACGGTGGCATGGTCGTCGTGCAGCGGGAGGCAACTGCGGCGCGCCTCGACCAGCCGCCGGAGGCCGGCCCACACTCGACCTGTCGGGGTGGTGGTGTCGTGGCGGTCGGCGGCGAGCCGCTCGTCGAACACGGGCCGATGTGTCCAGCGGCTGTCGGACATCCGGGCCGGGTCATCGGCCCACGTGGCATCGTCCTGCTGGCAGAGCTCGTCGCCCATGTAGATGATCGGCACGCCGCCGTACCCGAACGCGATGCCGTACAGCAGCAGCACGCGGGCGAAGGCCAGGTCGAGTGCCGCACGATCGTGATCGTCGCCCGCTCGGTCGCCGTCGCCGCCGGCGAGCGCCGCCGTGACGCCGGCGAGGGTGGCGGTCATGCCGCTGGTGCGCTCGTCCCCCGTCGCGGCGTTCGTCCCGAACGGCCGACCGCGGGCGAACGACCGCCAGAAGTCCCCCCGGTAGAACCGGGCGAGGAACTCGCGGTGCCCGGCGCCGGTGAGCCCGACCCGCGCCGCGTCGCCGTCGTCGATCGCCCAGCCGATGTCGTCGTGGCACCGGACGTACGTGAACCATGTGGCACGGCCCGGGATGTCGGCCAGCCGGGCGATCGCGTGCCGTGCCAGGTCCGCGCGCCCCGACGCCAGCATCGACCAGCCCTGCACCATGAGTTGGTTGTTGTACGCGAGTTCGCACTCCCGACGCTCGCGCTCGTGGCGGCCGAGATAGGCGACCAGGTCGTCGGGTCCGACGATGGCCTCGGCGAGCAGCACGGTCGCCGGCGCCGCCATGGCGAGTACGGCCCGCAGTGCCTGGGCGATCAGGTGTGCCTCCGGCTGGTTCTGGCAGTTGGTGCCGAGCCGTTTCCAGGTGAACGCGATCGCGTCGAGCCGGAGGATCTCGCAGCCGTGGTTGGCGAGGTCGAGTGCGATCTCGGCCACCTCGATCATGACGTCGGGGTTCGACCAGTCGAGGTCCCACTGGAATTCGCGGAACGTGGTCCAGACCCAGCGCCCGAGGTCGTCGTTCCAGGTGAAGTTGCCGGGCGCCAGGTTCGGGAACACTTCGGGCAGCGTCGCCTCCCACGCGTCGGGCTCGGTGCGGTCGGGGTAGGTGCGGTACAGCGCCCGGTGGTACTCCGATCCGGCGGCCGCAGCGCGGGCCCACTCGTGGTCGTCGCTGGTGTGGTTGAGCACGAAGTCGACGCAGAGGCTGATGCCGTTCGCCCGGAGATCGGCGACGAGTTCGTGCAGGTCGTCGAGTGTGCCGAGTCGTGGATCGGGCCGCCGGTAGTCGCGGATCGCGTAGCCGCCGTCGTTCTCGCCGTCGCGGGGTCGGAGCAGCGACAGGAGGTGGAGCGTGTCGACCCCGAGCTCGGTGAGGTAGGGGATGCGACGCCGCACACCGGCCAGGTCCCCGCCGAGTCGATCGACGTACGCCATGTAGCCGACACGCTGTCGGTCCTGGTACCAGTACGGGGACGCCGACCGGCGCCGATCGAGGTCGATCAGCTCGGCCGAACGCGTCTCGCAGGCGATGCGGGCCCGTTCGACGAGTGACGTCGCGATCGAGTCGGCACGGTCGCCGTACAGCCCGCCGAGCGCCGACCGGAGGTCCCGTCGCCATTCGGCGACCCGCTGGTCGAACTCGCTCGCCACCGGAGTCAGCGTAGGTGTGGTTGCTAACGTGCGCCGCATGCTGACCGGTACCGTCCCGTTGGAACGCGCCCATCGAGGCGGGTGCCCGTCATGACCGTCCGGCTGGGTCTCGTCGCCGCCTCCCGGATCGCCGTGCCGGCGATCGTGGAGCCGGTCGCCGACGTCGACGGTGTCGAACTCGTCGCAGTCGCCGCACGCGACCTGGGTCGGGCGCAGGAGGCGGCGGCAGAGTGGGGAGCCGATCGTGCGTACGGCTCGTACGAGGAGCTTCTCGCCGACCCCGATGTCGACGCGGTGTACATCGGCACCCCGGCCTCGCTGCATCGTGAGTGGGCGATCGCCGCGATCGAGGCCGGCAAACATGTGCTGTGCGAGAAGCCGTTCGCTGCCAATGCCGACGACGCGCGCCTGATCGCCGACGTCGCGAACGGATCGGACGTCGTGGTGATGGAGGCGTTCCACTGGCGCTATCACCCCTACGCCGCACAGATCCGCGAGGTGCTCGACTCGGGCGTACTGGGTCGGATCGACCGTATCGAGGCGGCGTTCGACATCCCGGAGGGTCGGATCGGACGTGACGACATTCGTTGGAACCTGGCGCTGGGCGGTGGCGCCACGATGGATCTCGGTTGCTATTCGATCCAGTGGGCACGGTTCGCGGCGGGTGCCGATCCCGACGTCGTCTCGGCCGAGGCGGTCTGCCCGGTCGACGGGGTCGATGGGTCGCTCGTCGCCGAGTTGCGTTGGCCGTCGGGTGTCACCGGGTCGGTGTCGTCGTCGATGATCCACGACGGCGAGGAGTTCGTCGTGTTCCTTCGCGTGAGCGGTGAACAGGGCACGATGACGGCGACGAATCCGCTCGCACCGCAGAAGGGCGATGCGCGGATCACGGTCGAGACCGGCGACGGCACGCAGACGTACGACGTCGCGACGTCGGCGACGTACTACCACCAGCTGGTGGCGTTCCGCGATGCGATCGTCGACGGCACGCCGTTCCCGACGACGGCCGACGACGGCGTGCGCAACATGGAGATCGTCGACGCGTGCTACCGGGCTGCCGGGCTCGACCCGCGCCCGGCCCACGACTGACCCGACGCATCGTCCCACGGCGCGACGCTGTTGTCGCGCGCTCGCCGGAGCCGAGACATCGGCGGGATCAGTTCATCGCCGATCGGAGCGACGGGCGATGGCGTCGATCAGTTCGCCCCGGGTCATCGCCGAACGCCCGGGAATCTCGAGTTCCCTGGCGTGCTCGTAGAGAGCGCTCTTGGTCATCGATTCGAGTTCGTCGACGGTCGGATCGGTCACCGCGGGTGCGATGACGACGTGTCGAGCCACCTCCTCGATCGAATCTCGCCGACCCGTACCCAATCCGTGGCGAGCGACGTTGAGCGCGGCGGCCGCGGCGGCCAGCCGGAGCCCGTCCGCGAACGGGAGCGAACGGGTCAGGGCAACAGCGAGCGCAGCGGTCATCGAGTCGCCGCCGCCGCGTCCGTCGAGGACTTCCAACTTGGGTGGGGTGACTGCGAAGATCCCGCTGGCGTCCCCGGCGAGCGTCGACCGATGCTGCCGGGAGATGACCACCGCTCGTGCGCCGGCGTCGCGTAGCCGCCGGACGCCGCGCACGATCTCGGCGGCGCTGTTGCTCGTGGCCCAGCCGTCCTCGACCAACTCTTCGTGACTGAGCTTGACCACGTCGACGCCGCTCGCCAATGCGGCGCGGAGCGGTTCGCCACACAGGTCGACGATCACGGAGATGTGGTTGCTGCGCAGGTCTGCGACGAGCCGGCGGAACAGGTCGGCGCCGAACATCGGCGCGAGTTGGGTTCCGGCGAGCACGCATGCGCCCGCCGCCATCGCTGCCCCGACGGTGGCGCTGTACAGCTCGTCGGCTTCGTGGCGATCGAGTGCGGGGATGGGGGTCTGGGTGATCAGGGCGCGATCCTGGCTGCGTCGATCCTCGACGATCACCGAGTTGGCGTGCCCCATGGGGGTCAGTCGGGCGTCGAAGCCGTCGGCGGCGATGATCGCCTGCAGCGCCTGTCCGGACTCACCGCCGACTGCAGCGCACGGTATGGGACGTGCCCCCAATGCCTGGATCATGCGCGAGATCCAGTACCCCTGGCCGCCGGCGTGCAGGTGCACGTCTTCGACGCCGTCGCCCGTGTGATGCAGTTCGACGAGCAGCAGCAGCGCGGGCGCGAACACAGCAACCGCCGGCTCGTCGCCGGGGCCGCGGTGAGCTGCGTCGGCGACGACGTCGGAGTCGCCGCGAACGGTCAGCGGATCGGTGTCGTGGGAGTCATCGTGCATCGGCAGGCCTCTCGATTCATCGGAAGATCTCGGCGTTGGTACCAGTCGATGGCCGCGAGCCGTCATGGCCTCGCCCGGCCGTGTCGAGGATGCGGGTCCGTCGGATTGTGTCCACGATGTGTTGTCGACATGGCGGCGGGACGTGAGCGGTGGGGCTATCCCTGCGGCCCGCTGTCGCTCACATTCGCCCGGCACCACGGACGAGCGATTGCGGCACCGAACCAGAACGCGGCGATGACCCCGATCACCAGTCCCCACCAGACACCGATCGACCACAACAGCGCGCCGATCACGAGCCCTACGACGACCAACAACACGCTCGTGTACGGGCGGCAACGTCGGCCGTACCGGCGGATCCGTGACGTGCCGATCGTTCTGTCGGACGGCGTCGGTGAACACGACGCGCTCGGATCCATGCGGCGTCGCCTACCCGTTCGAGGGGGTCTCGAAACGTTGCGACCCGGCGGGACGGATCAATGAGTTCGGTCGTGCCATCGAGAACGATCCGGCGACCGGAGCAGCCGTGCCGCGCTCGGATGAGCGACATCCGGCATCGGATGACCTGGGCGGTTGCGTCGCCGGACCGAGTCATGCCGGCCGAGAGTACGGTTGTCGTCGTCGGTGACCCACGATCGCCCCAGGGATGCGTCGTTGTCGCCGTGTGACCGGCGACATGGGTTTCGATGCCGACGTCGGATCCGGTGGCTCCGCGGAGCGGGCGATGCCGGCTCACCGTCGCGATCATCGGACGCACGCCGGACGACGTCCCGGACGTCGACCGATCGAATCGGACCGCGCGCGTTCAGCCGGTGTGGGCAGATTCGGGTTGGGGCGGCGTGCGTCACGCTGCGGGTTGTCGTGTGCGGTGGCGGGCTCGGGTGTGGTCGGCGATGTCGGGTCGGGTGCGGGCGAATTCGGTGCCGTCGGGTTGGTGGATGGTGAGTGTTCGGTCGGGTTCGATGGTGAGCGACCAGCCTTGTTCGTGGACGACGTGGTGGTGTCGGGAGCAGGTCGGGATCATGTTGGACAGGTCGGTTGGTCCGCCGTGTTCCCAGGGTGTGATGTGGTGGATTTCGCAGCGGTCGAAGGCGATGTCGCAGCCGTGGAAGGCGCAGGTGCGGTACATGGCTCGGAGGGCTCGGCGTTGGGTGCGGTTGGCGTGGCGGATGCTGCGGCCGGCGTCGAGGGCGGTGCCGTTGGTGCCGATGATGATCGGTGTGGTCTGGCCGGTGCAGATCAGGCGTCGGATCGACGCCGGTGGGAGGTCGAGCCCGTTGCTGGTCTCGCAGATCGTGTGGTCGTGGAGTTCGCCGCTGGTGAGGGTGTGTTCGTCGACGATGACGGTGATGTCGGCTTCGAGGGGACGGACGGCTTGGTGTCCGCCGGCGACGAGGTTGCCGAGTGCTTCGGCGGCGATCTGGTTGCGGTCGATCGTTCGGTCGACGTATGCCGGGTCGTGGTTGCGTTCGCCTTCGGCGATGATCGCTGCGACCTCGCGGTCGACGGCACCGAAGATCTGGTTGGCGAGTTCGGGGTGGAACGCGTATCGGCCCTCGATCATGCCGGTGTGGAGGTTGAGTTTGCGGGACAGGAACGTGTCGCGGCGTTGCCGGGTGTTGCGTTCGAGGCCGTTGTCGCGCTCGAGGCGTCGGGCGCGGTCGCGGACGTGGCGGCCGAAGCGTTCGGGTGACATCGACGTCGCAGCGTCGACGAGTTCGGCGGTGTCGTCGAACAGCGAGGTGGTGACGTCGTCGTCGAGTTTCGAAGTGGCGTTCGCGAGCGCGTCGACGTGTTCGGCACCGATCGTGCCGTCGGCGAGCGCGTCACCGAACTCCGGGGCGTCGTCGAGGATCTTGGAGCGTCGCTCTTTGCGTTTGGCGTCGGCGGCTGACACCCCGCCGCAGCGGGTGTGCATGTCGGCGGCTGGTGCAGCGCCGGCGGTGTCGTGCAGCACGCTCATACGGGAGGTGATGCGAGCCTCGGCGGCGTCGAGCCAACCCCGCACGACCTTCACACCGCGGAGCAGATCGGCACACCCCACCGAATCGACCGCCGACAGATCGACACCATCGAGTGCCTCGATCGCAGCTGCCACCCCCGTCGGCTTCATACCCACATCATGCGCACGACGGTGTCACAGAGTTTCTCGACAGCCCGATGCGCGCCGAGTAGATCGGCACGCATGAGGTCGCCCACCGAACCCGACGATGGCCGTACTCGCCTGAATGAGCTGCGCGCCGCGACGATGCGGCGCGTGGTGAGCCTCGAGGGCAGCTTCGACGGCATCGTCGAGGCCGCCAGCGATGTCGCCACCGATGACGAACACGATCCCGAGGGTCACACGATCGCTTGGGAGCGCCAGCAGATCGCAGCCCTCCTCGACGAGGCGAGGATCACACTCGCCGACATCGACGCCGCACGTCGGCGCGTCGACGAGGGGCGGTACGGGACCTGCACGACGTGCGGGAACGAGATCGATCCACGGCGTCTGGATGCACTCCCGGCCACCCCCACCTGCGTCGCCTGCGCGGGCTGACCCCGCATCCGTCCGGTCTCAGCTCGTCGGTGTCTGCTGGTAGAGCGCGAGTCGCCATCGATCCTCGCGGCGGACGTAGGTCGACGCCATGCGACCAGTGAAGTCGTCGCCGCTGCTTCGACGACCGGTGCCGGTGTACACCAGTGACACGACCGTGTCGCTGATCTCGATGATCATCGGCTCGTCGATGCGGTAGTCGTCCCACGGCGGTGCCTGGGCGAGCGATTCGACGACCTGCGACCGGTTCATCGCCATCCCGTTCGCGAGGACCATGATTGCGTCGTCGATCATCAGTTGGCCGTAGAACGCGTCACCGGTGCCATCACAGAGTGAACGCCAACCCGCGTTCTCGACCTCGAGGAGTTCGTCCATCGTGGTGTCCATGCCGCGACCAGTACCCATCCACCAGGGGTGTCCATGCCGCCGGTGCCGGCGGCGACCGGATCCACCAATGGTCGTGAACCCGAGTACGGCGCCGACCGATGTCCTCCGACTCTACGGTCGCTGTGTGGAGGGTGCGGCGTCGGAGCCGAACGCGAGCAGCGTGTGCCAGATGTACTTGAGTTGCTGAGCTTCGGATTCGGGCGGGTCGCCCGAGGTCTGCATCGCGGGCAGACGTATGGTTCGTGCGGCCACGCCGATGGAGCGGGCGTCGATGACTCCATCGGCACGGGCCACTCGAGCGCCGACGTCGGGCATCGTCGGCCCTCTGAAGTCGGTCGGGATTCGTTCGACGGCAAGCTCCGACCCGGCGTGCCACTCGACCTCGACGTCGTAGCGTTCCGAGAGCTCGGTCACCGACCGGTGAACGTCGGTACCGTCGAACGAGGGGTCGAGCACGATGGCGTCGACGTCGGCTCGAAGATCGACGCCGCCGTGGACTTGCACTTCGACGTAGCGATCCAGATCGCGGCGCGGCTCGGCGTCGGGTGATGGGTCGTCGAGGAGGTCGAACAGCCCACGGGCAACCGGTGTTCCGGGCTGTGAGCCGGGGTCGAACTGTTCGGCCAGTGCTGCGAGCACGCACCAAGGGGTGTCGAAGGTTCCGACGTCGCTGGGTCCGGCATGGCTGTCGCCGACGCAGACCGTCGATCGTTCACGGACGTGGTCGGCGAGCACGAGGAAGCACGAACCGAATCGGGGTGATCCACCGTGCGGTTCGCCGAGCAGATCCCAGGCGCCGTAGATCGGGAAGTCGACGCCGGTGGGATCTGCGTCCTCGTAGACCGAGGCGAAGAGTTCGCGCTCCCACCGTTGCCGGTCGCCACCCGGGAACGCCGAACGTCCGCCGTTCGAGATGCCTGTCACCCACTGGCTGACGTACCGGCCCGTATGTGCCAAACCGTCGGCAACCGTGAAGCCCGATCGAGCGACCCGATCAGGATGGAAATTGACGGTCAGACGCCCGACCCTCGACAGCTCCGGAACCACCACGCTCAGGTCCGGTGCGGCCGCACCCGATGTGGTTCGCTGCCATCTCGAGAGCGCATCGGCTCGCCGGGCTCGCGCCACGACCCGCACAGCTTCGAGAGCTCGATCGCTCCGGCACATCGAACCATTTCAGCACGAGCAGCGCCCGGTCACCGGACGAGTTGTGACTCGCACGACCGTGCCCGTCGCCGGATCGCGAGCCCGGTGTCGGACGGGTTGGTCCACCGGCGTGGTCGTAGGCTGGCGACATGTCGCGTCCGCTGTCGGTCGGTGTCCAGCTTCCGGAGGTCGAGCGCGAGGTGCCGTTCGCCGAATTGATCCCGATGGCGCGGGCCGCCGAGGCCGTCGGGTTCGACTCGATCTGGTTGGGCGACCATTTGCTGTACGACCTGGCGGACGGTCCGCGTGGCCCGCACGAGGTGTGGACCACGTTGGCGGCGTTGGCGGCCAGCACCGAGCGGGTGCAACTCGGCCCGCTCGTGGCCTCCACCAGCTTCCACGCACCGGCGATGCTCGCAAAGCTCGCCGCCACGGTCGACTCGATCGCCGAGGGTCGTCTCGTCGTGGGTCTCGGCGCGGGGTGGAACCTCCGGGAGTACACCGCGTTCGGGTTTCCCTACGATCGACGCGTGAGCCGCTTCGAGGAGGCGTTCACCATCGTCCGAACCCTGTTGAGCGAAGGGCGGTCGAGCTTCTCGGGTGAGTTCTACTCGGTCGACGACTGTGTGCTGCACCCGGCCCCGTTCACGCCGGGTGGTCCGCCGCTGATGGTGGGCTCGACCGGCCCGCGGATGCTGTCGATCACCCTTCCGTACGTGCAGATGTGGAATGTGTGGTGGAGCGACTACGGCAACACGCCCGAGGGCTTCGCGACGGTGAGTGCCGAGGTCGACGACGCGATCGCCGCGGCTGGTCGGACCGGTGAGGTGGACGGCACGTGCGCCGTGTACATCCAGCTCCCGGACGGCGGTGGACGGCCGATGGGCGACTATCCGGCCGGGCCGATCGAACCGCTGCGTGGCGATGCGTCCGAGATCGCCGAGCATCTGCGGCGCTTCGCCGAGGCGGGTGCGCGCCACGTGCAACTCGTGATCGATCCGATCACCCAGCCGTCGATCGAGTGGTTCGCGGAGGTGTTCGCCCACCTCGATCGGTGAGCGCCGTTCGGGTCCGATCAGATCAACGTGGCGGCGGTGCCGGCGAGGGCGACCCGGCGCTCGCAGCAATCCGCTGCGAGCAGCTCTGCCATCGTGTCGGCATCGGACGATTCCGCCCAGTGGCGGCTCCCGGCGTCGTCGAGGCAGGCGAGGATCGCTCGCTCCGGTGCCATGTCACGGTCGAACGTGACGGTGTACGTCTCGAGCATCGCCTCGCTGACCGGCGCTTGCGGCGTCGGCCGCGACGGCAGCGCGTCGACCTCGGACTGGGCGTCGGCGGTGCGGAACCCGGAGACGGGTGGCTCGCCGGACAGCACCAGCGCGCTGTGTTTGGTGAACACGCCACCGTTGCCGGTGAGGAACGCACGCTGATCGGGTGTGGCCCGCAGCAGGCGCACCGCCCGCGTGAGCGGGAGGATGCAGTAGCAGTTGAGCGGGCCCGCCGCGAACGTCAGGCCGCCGGTGATCGTGAACTCGCGGGCCGGGTCGATGCCCAACTCGCGCTGGGCCAACTGGACCGCCACCGGGAAGCACGAGTACAGGTCGATCAACGCGCAGTCGTCGTGCGAGAGCCCGGCCAGTTCGAGTGTGCGGGTGCCCGACACGCGCATGCCGGGCGACTCGTCGAAGGCCCACCGGTTCGTGGCGAACCATTCGTCGGCGACCCCGACGCCCGACCACGGGAAGATCCATCGATCGGACGGCACGCCGGCGGCCTCGGCAGCGGCTGCAGAACACATCACGATCGCGGCGCCCTGGTCGACGTTCAGGTTCGACGTCATCAACTTCGCGTACGGGCTCGCGACCGGACGATTCGACGGTGACACGGTGGCGATCGTGGTCGCGTCGAGGGGAGTCCGGCTCCACGCGTCGGGGTTGTGTGCGGCGACGTGGCTCGCCCGTGACCACAGTTCGGCGATCCGCGTCCGATGCTCG
>CAXBAZ010000037.1:0-13006 GCA_963973395.1 uncultured Acidimicrobiaceae bacterium | reverse complement strand
GGTGGCGGCGACGGTGTGGTCCCACGACAGCTCCGCCGCCCGGGTACGCCCGAGCCGCGACAGCTCGTCGGTCCGGTGCCAGGCGTCGTCGATGCCGGCGGCGATCGACGCCACGTCGGACGGGTCGACGAGCACGGCCGCGCCCGCGGCCACCTCCTCGGTGGAGGTACCGGCGCTCGTGACGACCGGCGTGCCGTAGGCCATCGCCTCGGCGACCGGCAACCCGAACCCCTCGGCGAGGCTCGGGTAGGCGAACACGGTGGCCAACGAGTACAGCGCGGGCAGGTCGGACGGAGGGACGAAGCCGAGGAACCGCACGTCGCCGCCAGGCGCGGGCACATCGCCCCATCCAGCGGCTCCCGCAGCCACGACCGGTCGAGAGAGATGGGCGGCGGCCGCGGCGAGTGCGGCGAGGTTCTTGCGCGGCTCGATCGTGCCGACGAACAGGACGAACTCGTCGGGTAGGCCGTATCGAGCGTGGACGCGCTCACGGTCCGTCGCGTGCACCGGCTCGGGCGCGACGCCCCACGGCACGATCCGGATCGAACCCGCCGCGAAGCCGTACTCGACGAGGCGGTCCGAGGTCGTCCGGCTGGGACAGAGCACGAGATCCGCGGCGCGGCACCGATCCAGGCCGCGTCGCATCACGCGGGCGCCCCGTCGCGTGAAGCGCTCGGGGGTGTCGACGAACGCGATGTCGTGCACCGTGACCACATGTGGGCGCGACGTGGCCGCCGGGATCGCGGTCGTCGAGTGACACACGTCGATCGGTCCCGTCGCCTGCTCGACCCGTGGCCACTCGAACCGGTTCCACGTCTCGTAGAGGACGGGTCGCCCGACCGGGAGTCGTCGGACCTCGACGGGCGGAGCGAACGCGGGAGCGGGTGGACGGTCGTGTCGACCGGCGACGCCGATCACCTCGACGTCCGGACGGTCGACCAGTCGACGGGCGACCTCCAGGGTCGCCGTCGCCGTGCCGCCGGGTACACGATGCCAACACTGCTCGAGGGTGTAGGCGACGCGCAGCGGCTCGGACACCGCTCCATCATGCCCAACGCACGGTACGTTCGGTGGTTCCCCCGGCGGACCCGCCGTCGATGCCGACCCGACGCAGCTCAGGTCGCTGCGACCACGCCGGCGGCGACGGCAGGCGCACGGTACGCATCGGCCAACGTCTCGACGGTCTCGTGCGCGTTCAGCCCACTCGGGTTGGGCACGACCCAGAGGCGGGCTCCTCGCATGCCGTCGGGCTGCTCCCCCATCGTCGCCTTCGGGAGTCGGAAGGCGGCGCGATAGGCCGTGACGCCGGCGATCGCGACGACCGACGGTCGGTGCTCGGCGACGAAGGCCTGCAGCTGCTCACCGCCGTCTCGGAGCTCGTCCGGTTCGAGTTCGGACGCCCGTGCCGTGGTCCGCCGCACGATGTTCGTGATCCCGATGCCGCGGTCGATCAGGTGCGCCCGGTCGTCGTCGGACATCCCGTCTGACCGGTCGATGTCGCGATCGATGATGCCGGCCCGCAGGAGCGCCGGATAGAACCGGTTGCCGGGGTGCGCGAAGTGCGTCTGCGTGGCGGCGGTCCACAGCCCGGGATTGATGCCGACGAACAGCAATCGGAGGTTCGGGCCGATCAGATCGGGCACGGTCACGTCGCGTACGGCCTCGAGTTCGGCGCGGCTGAAACCCATCTCCCCGAGGGTACGACCGGAGGGCAACATGGCGGCATCCCACACCCGTACCGGCGGCCGTTCGATCTCGAGGTCCGGACCGGTCGAACCACCGGACGGGGTCGGACCCCCTCCGGTCAGGCCAGGAGTTTGGCGACGAGTTCGCGCAGGGGGTCGCGATGGTGTCGGAGCGGCGGCACACCGCCGAGGCGCAGCGCAGCATTGTCGAGCACGCTGTTGGCGGGTCGCGGCGCGGGCCGGGGCGGGTCGAGATCGCCGGTGGAGATCGCCCGCACCATCGAGGGGTCGCGCCCGGTTTCGGCCACGATCTCCCTGACGAACTCGTACCACGACACCGCGCCGCCGTTCGTCACGTGGTGGACACCGCTCCGACGCTCGACTGCCAGTCGCCGCACCATCGGGGCGAGATCGGCCGTGAACGTCGGACAACCGCGCTGGTCGTCGACGAACGACAGGCTGTGATGCTCCTCGACGAGGCGCAGGATCGTCGTGACCATGTTGTTGCCGTGTTCGCCGCACACCCACGACGTCCGGACCACGGTGGCGTCGGGCCCGACCTCGCGCTCGCCGGCCAGTTTCTATGCCCCGTAGACCGACTGCGGATCGGGCCGGTCCCATTCCCGGTACGCACGGTCGAGGCTGCCATCGAAGACGTAGTCGGTGCTGATCTGCACGAGGTGGGCATCGACCAGGCGGGCGGCCTCGCGCATCCACCGCGGGCCGAGCGCGTTGACCCGGAACGCACGCTCGGGATCGCCCTCGCAGGCGTCGACCGCCGTCCACGCCGCCGCGTTGACGATCACGTCAGGACACACCGACGTCACGGTGCCGAGCACCGCCGAACGGTCGGCGATGTCGAGACCGGCTCGATCGAGTCCGATGACGTCGTCGCCGTGCCGCCGGCAGTGGGCGACGAGGTCGGTGCCGAGCTGACCGGCAGCCCCGGTGATCATGATCCGCATCAGAGACCCACTCGTCGCTTGAGCGGCTCCCACCACTCGCGGTGCGAGCGGTACCACTCGACCGTGTGCTCCAGACCGGCGTCGAAGTCGCGCTGCAGCTCCCAGCCGAGCTCGGTGATCTTGTCGATGCTCACGCTGTAGCGGCGGTCGTGCCCGAGCCGGTCCGGCACCCACTCGATCGCCGAGTCGTCCCGACCGGTCAGAGCCAGCAGCCGCATCGTGATGTCATGGTTGGTGAGCTCGTTGTGTGCGCCGATGTTGTACACCTCGCCGACCACGCCGCGCTCGAGCACGAGGTGTGCGGCCCGGTTGTGATCCTCGACGTGGATCCAGTCGCGGACGTTGCCGCCGTCGCCCATCAGTGGCACCGACCTGCCGTCGAGCAGGTTCGTGGTGAACAGAGGGATCAACTTCTCGGGGAACTGGTACGGGCCGTAGTTGTTCGAGCAGCGGGTGACCACGACCGGCAGCCCGTAGGTGGTGTGGTAGCTCAACGCCAGGAGATCGCTGCCGGCCTTGGCGGCCGAGTAGGGCGATCGTGGCGTGAGGACGTCGGCCTCCGTGAACGAACCCTCGTCGATCGTGCCGTACACCTCGTCGGTGGAGATGTGGAGGAACTTCGACACCTCCGCTCGCAGGGCCACGTCGCACAGCACACTGGTGCCGAACGTGTTGGTGGTCACGAACGCGAACGGGTCGTCGATCGATCGGTCGACATGCGATTCGGCGGCGAAGTGCACGACCGCGTCGTGGCCGGGCAGGTGCTGGGCCACGGCGTCCTGATCGCAGATGTCGCCGCGGACGAACCGGGCGCGGCGATCGTCGATCACGTCCTCGATGCTCGACATGTTGCCGGCGTAGGTCAGCTTGTCGAAGACCGTGATCTCGTGATCGCTGTTGGCGAGCACCCACCGGATGTAGTTCGAGCCGATGAAGCCGGCCGCGCCGGTGACGAACAGTTTCATGGGGCACCTTCCAGGTCGGCGAACCGTGGCGCCGAGCGGTCTTTGGCCGACAGCGCGGCGGTGTCGTCGGGGTCGATCTCGATCGGCCACGGGATCGCGAGGGCAGGGTCGAGCGGATCGACGGCGACGCCGGGCATCCCGGGCCGCCACTCCTCGTCGAAGCAGTACACGTAGTGGCTCACGTCGCTGAGCGTCTGGAAGCCGTTGGCCACCCCGCGCGGCAGCAGCACTTGCACGCCTGGGCGCAGCGTCACGGTCTCGACCACGCCGTACGTCGGCGACCCGGGCCGCGTGTCGAGGTACGCACCGAACACCTCGCCGGTCGCGACCGTCAACAGCTTCGTCATCTGCTCGGCGTGCAGGCCACGGATCGCGCCGCGGCGGCTCTCGGTGACGTTGATCTGCGACAACGCGCCGAGGCTCGTCACGCCCGCCGATTCGAACGCCGACCGACGGAACAGTTCACGGATCGTGCCCCGTTCGTCGGTGACCTGCTTGACGGTCACGACGTACAACCCGTCGATCGCAGCGTCGCTCACGCCGAAGTCGATGATCTCCGCGCCCACGCTGCTCACTCCACGTCG
Source organism: uncultured Acidimicrobiaceae bacterium (assembly GCA_963973395.1). GTDB lineage: Bacteria > Actinomycetota > Acidimicrobiia > Acidimicrobiales > Ilumatobacteraceae > Ilumatobacter. The sequence goes on along the minus strand of CAXBAZ010000037.1, from coordinate 8,807 downwards.
ATCTGACAGTGGTCGCCCACCATCAGGCGCAGCGCGCGGGGTCGCTGTTTCGACCGCGACACCTGTGCATCCGAACCGATCAGGCTGTCCTCGAGGCGGGCGATGTCGACGACCGACGACCCGTCCATGATCACGGAGTGTTCGATCTCGGAGTGTGTCACGACGCAACGATCGCCGACGGCGGAGAACGGTCCGATGAAGCTGTCGGTCACCGTGGTGCCGGCGCCGATCGCCACCGGGCCGCGGATCGTCGAGTTGGTGATGATCGCACCCTCGGCGACCACGACGCGCCCGTCGATGATCGACGCATCGTCGACGGCACCCGCGATGTCGGTCTCGATCTTCTCGAGCAGGAGCCGGTTCGCCTCCAGCAGCGGTGTGAGCTTGCCGGTGTCGATCCACCATCCGGTGAGGAGTTCGCACCGCACCCGCTCGCCCTCGTCGACGAGCCATTGGATCGCGTCGGTGATCTCGAGTTCACCGCGCGGCGACGGCTCGATCGCGGCGACGGCGGCGTGCACCCGTTCGGTGAACAGGTACACCCCCACGAGCGCCAGGTCGGAGGGCGGATCGGTGGGCTTCTCGACGAGCTGCACGACGTCGCCGTGGTCGTCGAGGGTCGCGATCCCGAAACGGTGGGGGTCGGGCACCTGCTTGAGGAGGATCTGGGCGGCCGGTGGCTCGTCACCCGCTCTGGCGGATTCGAATGCCTGGACGAACGACGCGAGGTCCTGCTCCATCAGGTTGTCGCCGAGGTACATCACGAAGTCGTCGTCGGCCAGGAAGTCGCGGGCGATCAGGACACAATGGGCCAGACCGAGCGGCTCGTCCTGGGGGATGTACGTGATCTCGGCGCCGAACCGGCCGCCGTCGCCGAGCGCGCCCATCACCTCGTCCCGTGTGTCGCCGACGATCACGCCGATCTCGGTGATGCCCGCGGACACCATCGCCTCGATGCCGTAGAACAGGATCGGCTTGTTCGCGACGGGAACGAGCTGTTTGGCGCGGGTGTGGGTGATGGGACGCAGGCGCGTCCCGGCACCGCCGGCGAGAACGAGAGCCTTCATGCGAGGCCGAGACTACGGCGTTCGGGTCGCGACGACCGAACATTGGTCCGGCGGGGCCGGGCAGCCTCGGCGACGGCCGCGGATCAGCCGCCGGAATCGGCCGTCGGGGCGTCGACCGCGCCAGTCGCGTCGATCTGACTCGTCTCGTACTCGGTCGGGGCCGGGCCATCACCACGGAAGTACGCGAGCACCTCCTCGGAACCGTCGCCGAGCCGGAGGATCGACGCATCACCGACCTGATCGTCGACGACCGGCAGTCGATACGTGCGCAGACCCTCTTCGGCTGCCTGGCGGAGCGCTTCTCCGGCCTTGATCGGGTCGAGGCGGTCGTCGATGCGCACCGAGCCGATGACGGCCTCGATGATGTCTCCCGAACCGAACGGCGACGAGCGGAGCTTGCGGAGCGCACCGTCGACGGCGGCCCGCATGAAGAGCTGCTGGCGTTCGATGCGGCCCAGGTCGGCGCGCGGGTCGAGCACCCATTCGGTGCCGTCCCATTGTTCGTAGTACCGACTCCGGGCGAAGGCCAGCGCCTGCACACCGTCGAGCACCTGACAACCGGGATTGATCTGCAGGCCGCTGTTGACGTCGCGGGCGCCGTAGCCGACGCACACCTCCACGCCGCCGAGGTCGTCGATGATGTCCTTGAAGCCGAGGAAGTCGACCTCGACGTAGTGATGGACCGGGATCCCGAGCGATTGGGTGACGGTCGCCGCGAGCCGTTCGGCGCCGCCGTTGAACGCAGTGTTGATGCGCTGGTCGTCACCGGTGCCCGAGATCTCCACCCAGAGGTCGCGAGGCAGGTTCATCAGCGCCGCACCACCGTTGCGCTCTTGGCGGAGCACCATGATCGTGTCGCTGCGACGGCTCGTCCCGACGTCGGCCTCGGTACCGATCACCCCGAAATCGGGATCGGCGGGATCGACCCCCTCGCGAGAGTCGGAGCCGACGAGGAGGTAGTTCTCGGCCGGGTACTCGATCGTCGGATCGCCGGCGTCGGGCACATCGGCGAGCACCGACTCGAGCCCGTCGATGCGGGCGACGTCGGCCGTACGTTCGTCGGCGGCACGCAGTACCCCGGCGGCGCCGACCACGCCGATCACACCGGCGATCAGCGCCATCCAGGGCAGGGGCGAACGGCGGCGGCGGCGGCGCGGCGGCGACGGGGTGGGCGTCTCGACCTGGGACACCCGAGAAACGGTATCGGGCCGACGCCCTGCTGACCCGTCATGCCCGACGCAGGTGCACGACGTCGCCGACCGAGACCCGATGTGTGATCGCACACTCGTCGAGCACCACCAGTCGGCCGTCGGGGTCGACGTCGACGGCGGTGCCGATCAACTCGCCCGCCGGGAGCTCGATGCGGACCCGGCGCCCGAGCGTGTCGAGTCGGGCGCGGTAGTGCGTGTCGATCACGTCGGGCAACTCGTCGTACGCCGCCAGCAGGGCGCGCAACACGGTGGCCGGTGTGATGCCGTCGTCGAGCCGGGCGGCACCGTCGGGGGCCCAACCCACGTTCAGTCCCATCCCGATCACGACGCTGCCGTCGCCGGCGCGCTGGGCGAGGATGCCGGCGAGTTTGCGATCGCCGACCAGCACGTCGTTGGGCCACTTCAGGACCGCCGAGACCCCGGCGACGTGGCGGACCGCATCGACGGCGGCGAGGCCGACCCGCCGAGTCAGTTCGCTCGGATCGGGCGGCACCGATCGGAACAGGATCGACACGAGCAAGTTCGCACCGGGCGGAGCGGTCCACACCCGATCGAGCCGTCCGCGGCCGGCGGTCTGATGGTCGGTGAAGCGAACGGTCCGATCGGGGGCGCCCCCTGCGGCCGCCGCGACCAGATCGGCGTTCGTGCTCCCGGTCTCGGCGACGTGCTCGACGACCCAGTCCGGCGGCCACTCCGGCGGCTCTTCTGCGCCGGGTTCTGATCCACGAACATGGTTCGACGAGTCCACGGCACCTACATTGGCACTCGTGCTGAAGAAGATCCTGATCGCCAACCGGGGTGAGATCGCCGTGCGGGTCATCCGTGCCGCTCGCGAGCTCGGCATCCCGACCGTCGCCGTCTACTCCGAACTCGACCGGAACGCGCTCCATGTTCGACTCGCCGACGAGGCGTACGCGCTCGGTGGGCAGACCGCCGCCGAGAGCTACCTGAACACCGACGCGATCCTGTCCGCGATCCGCGACAGCGGCGCCGACGCGGTGCACCCCGGCTACGGATTCTTCTCCGAGAACCCGGACTTCGCGCGTGCGATCATGGCCGAGGGAGTCACCTGGATCGGCCCGCCCCCCGAGGCGATCGACGAGATGGGCGACAAGGTGTCGTCGCGACTCGCGGCGCAGCGCGGCGGCGCACCGATCGTGCCCGGCACGACCGAGTTCGCGAAAGGTCCCGACGACATCCGGGACTTCGGCGAAGAGTTCGGCTGGCCGGTCTGCATCAAGGCCGCCTACGGCGGTGGTGGGCGAGGCATGAAGGTCGTGCAGTCGGCCGGCGAGGTCGACGATGCGTACGCCTCGGCGCAACGCGAAGCGAAGTCGTTCTTCGGTCGTGACGAGGTCTACGTCGAGCGGTACCTCACATGGCCCCGCCACGTCGAGGTGCAGATCGTCGGCGACCAGCAGGGCAACGTCGTGTGGGTGTCGACCCGCGACTGCTCGGCGCAGCGACGACACCAGAAGCTGATCGAAGAGGCCCCGGCGCCCCACCTCCCCGACGGTGTCGAGGAGGCCATGGGCGAGGCGGCGGTCAAGGCCGCGAAGGCCGTCGGGTACTACAACGCCGGCACGGTGGAGTTCATCTACCAGGACGGCGACTTCTTCTTCCTCGAGATGAACACGCGCCTCCAGGTCGAACACCCGGTCACCGAGGTGGTCACGGGCATCGACCTCGTCGAGTGGCAGATCCGCGTCGCCGACGGCGAACCGTTGCCGATGACGCAGGACGAGGTCACGGCGCGTCGGTACGGCCACGGCATCGAGATCCGGATCAACGCCGAGGACCCGGCCGGCGGCAAGTTCCTCCCCTCCCCCGGACCGATCACGAAGCTGACCGCGCCCGACGGGTTCGGCGTGCGCTTCGACTCCGGCTACGAGTCGGGCGACGAGATCAGCCAGTACTACGACAACCTCGTCGGCAAGCTCATCGTGTGGGGCCGCGATCGTGACGTCTGCATCTCCCGCACGATCCGGGCGCTCGAAGATGTCGTCATCGAAGGCATCGCCACCACGGTTCCGGCCGATCTGGCGATCCTGCGACATCCCGACTTCCGGGCCGTCGAACACTCCACCAAGTGGGTCGAGGAGACGCTCGACCTGTCGGACGTCTCCTCCGCCCCCACGGCGGCACCGACGGACGACGACGCCGAGCCGATGGTCGAACGCACCACGACCGTCGAGGTCAACGGCAAGCGCTTCGACGTGAAGATGTGGGTGCCCGAGTCGGCCGGGGTGGCCGCGCCGGCGGCCAAGGCGAAGAAGAAGCGCTCCGCGGCGAGTGGCGGCGGCGCGATCGGGTCGGGCAGCGTCACCGTTCCGATGCAGGGCACGATCGTCAAGCTCCTCGTCGAGGTCGGCGACGAGGTCGAGGTCGGCCAGGGCGTCGTGGTGCTCGAGGCGATGAAGATGGAGAACCAGATCAACGCCGAGAAGGCGGGGACCGTCACCGAGATCAAGGTTGCCGCCGGCGACACCGTCGGCGGCGGTGACGTCGTCGCCGTCATCGAGTGACCGGCGTCACGTCCGGTGCACGCCGAATCTCACTGTGGGTGTCGGATTGACGCGTTCGACCACACCCCGTGTGGCAGGATGTCCCGCATGATGTGGCCCCGGGCGTCCCTCGTCCGTCCTGCGAGCACGAGACACCGGTAGTCGCTGATGACCTCCCCGACGCGGCATCGCCGCCGAGACGACCGAACTCCGAGCGTCTCCTCCGCCACCGGAGGTCACACACCACACGCTGCCCGCACTGCCGTCGCCGACTCGAAGGAGCACCGATGAAGTTCGTCAACGCCGAACGGGACACCCGTCACGACGTCGTGCTGACCGAGTGGTCGACCACGGCGGCCTGCGGTCATCTCTACTGGGCGTTCACCGAGGGACTCGGCGACTGGCTCGGCGATCCGAGTTCGATGTCGATGGCCATCGAAGCCGGTGTCGCGTTCTGCATCGACGCCAAGCCCGAGTGGGGCGGCGGTGCCCACTACGCACGATTCGTCGATCTCCGTCAGGATCGCCGTATCGAGATGAAGTGGATCGGCGAGTCGCTCGGTGGCGTCGAGTCGGACGTCGTCATCGAGATCTGGCCGACCGCGCGTGGCAGCGCGGTCAGCATCGCCCACGCGGGTCTTCCCGACCCCGCGGCCCGCGCGATGGCCGCGCGCCTGTGGGACGGTGCGCATCGAACGCTCGAAGCGATCATCGTCTCGTCGCAGCCACGCCGCTGACGGCGAGGTTCAGGCGGCGTCGGACGCCGACTGACTCAGACCGAACCGGATCACCGCTGCGAATCGCTCGGCCCACACGTCGGGGACGTCGAGTTCGAGCACGACGCCGTCGAGCTCGAGCATGAGCATGCCGTGCAGCATCGACAACACGACGTGCGCTGCCTCGTCGACCGTCAGCTTGGCCACGTCATCTTCGCGGCGGGCGGCGCGTGCGGCCGCGACACGGGCGGCGATCATGTCGATCAGGTGGCGCCGCGCTTCGAGCGCCTGGGGACCGGCTTCGTACTCGGCCGCGCCGGTGGTCATCATGAGTCGGTACTTGGCCGGCTGTTCGAGGACCCACGACCGGTACGTCTTGCCGAAGCGCACGAGATCGGCAACGGGATCGTCCGAGGTCGCGAACTCGCCGAGTGTCGCCTCCAGCTGCTCGAATCCCTCGGACACCAGTTGATCGAGCAGGCCGCTGAGGCTGCCGAAGCGCGAGTAGACGTTCATCGTGCTCATGTCGGCGTCGAGCGCGATGCGACGCACCGAGATCCGGTGAATACCCGATTCGCTGAGTACCCGGTCCGCGCTCTCCAGCAGACGCTCACTCACGTGGTCTCGAAACCTCAACTGGCACTCCGTCTGCTCGTAATGACACCCATGCTACTTGGTCACGGAGGATCATCAACGCGCCACGGACGGTGTCACTCTGCGTGTTGTGGTCAGCGAGAATGCCACCGACCGGGGCCGGTGCAGCCCATGCTACACGACGGAACCGAAGGCCCCGTGCGACCGACCTCCGGACGGCGATGCACAGCGGGTGCAGCAGGCGGTTACTCGGCGGCCTCCGCGAGTGCTTCGGCGAGGGCCGGATGGACGAGGATCTCGACGATGTCACTCACACGGAGGTTGGCCGTGACCGCCAGCGCGATCACCGAGATCAACTCGGCCGCATGCCGACCGACGATCGAACCCCCGAGCACCTCGCCGGTGGCAGGGTCGGAGATGATCTTCACGAAGCCGCGCGGATCGTTGTTGATCAGCGCCTTGGGGGTGGTGGAGAACGGCACCTTCGTGACCCGGATCTTGCGACCCGAGGCGAAGGCCTCGGCCTCGGCCAGGCCGACGTCCGCAATCTCGGGTTCGGTGAAGATCGCCGACGCGGCCTTGTCGTAGTCGAGATGGCGGTGTTCGACGGTGTGCAATCCCATCACGTGCTCGGCGACCTTGCGACCCTGCATCGACGCGACCGACGACAGCGGCAGCTTGCCGCTCACGTCGCCCGCCGCGTAGATGTGCGGTTGATTGGTGACGCAGTGGTGGCTGATGTCGAGGTAGCCCCACTCGTTCAGATCGACACCGGCCGCATCGAGCCCGAGATGCTCGGTGTTGGGCACGGACCCGATCGCCAACACGGCGTGACTCGAGCGAACCTCGCGGCCGTCGTCGCACTTGACGACGACCTCGTCACCGTCGCGGTCGATGCCCACGGCACGGGCACCCTTGAGCAGCTTGACGCCACGCCGCAGGAAGTCCTCCTCGAGGATCGAGGCGGCCTCGGGGTCCTTGCCGGGGAGCACCTGCTGGCGACTCACCACGAGGTTGACCTGCGTGCCGAACGACGAGAACATGTGCACGAACTCCACGCCCGTCACACCCGACCCCACGACGGTCACGCTCTCGGGGAACACCTTGGGCGGGTAGCAGTCGCGGGTGGTGAGGATGCGATCGCCGTCGGGCTCGCACCATTCGGGGATGCGGGGACGCGTGCCGGTGGCGATCAGCGCTGCGTCGAACTCGATCGTCTCGGTGCTCTCGGGACCGACGACCTCGACCGAGTGTGGACCCGTGAACCGGGCGGTGCCCGTGACGAGACGGACGGACTGGCTGTCGAGCAGTCGGGTCACGTCGTGCTGCATCTGACTCTTGATGCCTTCGATGCGCTCGGTCAACGCATGGATGTCGACCTCGGGCTCGGCCTGCTCGAGGCCCATGCCACGGATGCGCCGCGAGAAGCTCATCGCTCCACCGGTGGCGATCATCGTCTTGGACGGGATGCAGTCCCAGAGGTGCGCCGCACCGCCGATGACGTCACGCTCGATCACCGTCACCTTGGCGCCCAGACGCGCCGCGTACGTGGCCGCCTGGTTGCCGGCGGGGCCACCACCGATGATGAGGAATCGCACTGTCACGCTCGACAGGCTACGGGCCGTGCGAGTGGTCGTGGGACATTCCCCCGTCGACCACGCTGTCGGCGGCGCCGGCGAGCAGCACGTCGCGTCCCGTCACCGGCGCCGCGGTCGGCACCCCACCGCCCCGATCCGGGAGGTCACCACCGGCCACCACGTTGGGGCAGTACCTGGACGGGAAGTCGATCTGGTCGCGACGTTCCCCGACCCACTCGAAGTGCATGCCGTCCGGGCGACGGAAGTTGCCGCCCCACGCGAAACCGTGTCTGCGGAAGATGCGCACCACGTCGCAGTCCATCCGCGGGCGGCACCCGGCACAGTTCGACACCGTGTTGGTGTCGAGCGCGATCCCGTACGTGTGCCGGGACAGGAATCCGATCTGCCCGCTCACGCGGCTGAAGCGCGGCACGTAGCACCCGCCCGCCGAGTTCGCGTTGGCGACGTCGATCGCACCGCCGAGCCCGGCGGCCGCGATCTCGCCGAGCGCGGCGCGCAGATCGTCGATCACCTCGACATGGCACTGTGCTCGGATCCGGATCGTCGGGTCGAGCAGCACGCGCCCGTCGGTGAGGTTGTTCGCCTTCCACGTCGGGTGCATCGCGACCGAGCCGTCCGAGTCGAAGCGGTACCACGGCTCACCCAGCGCCACCTTCGTGCGCGCCGTGCTGAGCGTGTCGTCGGGGTCCGGCGGATCCCAGCTGCGGTTGACCTTCGTGTCCGGGCGGTCGACCAGCCCTTCGGCGGCGATCGCGGCGTCGAACGCGCTCCGGTCGTCGAACCCGTAGACGACCGCCCGGGTGTCGTTGGTCGCACCGAGCCGGTCCGCGACGTCGTACGTGAAGACCAGTTCAGCCCCACCGAGCTGCTCGTACGGTCGGATGCCCCCGATCCTCAGGGACACGGCCGAGCCGTCCGCGGCCTGCATGACGATGACATCGCCCACCGAGGCACCCGTCAGGTCGGCGGTCGTCTCGTTCATGACGACACGGTCGGAGCCGAGGGCCGGCGCGACGTCGGCGCCCAGGACGCGACCGATCGAGCCGCGGGGCAACGAGGTGTAGACCATCGGGATCAGGTACCCGGAGGGCGGAGCGTGCACCGTCGCACCGTCGCG
>CAXBAZ010000036.1:0-13115 GCA_963973395.1 uncultured Acidimicrobiaceae bacterium | reverse complement strand
GTTCGACGCGTCAGTCCACATACTCGACCCCCATGTCGATCAGCTGCTGACGCAGACCGTAGATGTCGACGCCGAGCTCACCGGCCTCGAGCCGCGATCGCACCGAGGCTTCCTTCTCGAGTCGGGCATCGGACTGCTCGAGCGCCCACGTCGCCTGCTCACGTGGCACCACGACGACACCGTCGTCGTCGGCACACACGACATCGCCCGGCTGCACGATGACCCCACCGAGCACGACCGGCACGTTGACCGAACCCGCCGTGTTCTTGACGGCGCCCTGGCACGACACGTGCTGCGTCCACACCGGGAAGCCCATCGCTCGGAGATCGACGGTGTCACGGACAGCCGCGTCGGTGACCAGGCCGCGCACGCCGCGCGCCATCAGCGATGTGGCGAGCAGATCGCCGAACCCACCGTGGGTCGACGGCGCGGTGGTGGTCACGACGAGGATGTCGCCCGGGTGGCACACCTCGACCGCGGCATGGATCATGATGTTGTCGCCGGGGTGGCTGAGGACGGTGACGGCAGACCCGGCGACCCGCGTGTCGCCCTGGATCGGACGCAGGTGCGGTCCGACGAACCCGACCCGGCCGATGCCCTCGTGCACGGTGGCCGTGCCCGCCGCGCCGAGCCGGTCGATCACGTCGGGGTCGGCCCGCTCGATGTTGCGCACGACGACGTGACGGCTCATGACTGCTCCCTCGATGTGGGTGCCGGCGATCCGGCGGGTTCGGGCACGGTCAGGCGCGGGTAGACGCGCCGAACGTTGCCGCTGAAGATCCGTGTCCGTCGGTCAGCCGAGAGATCGGCCCGATCGAGGTAGCGCTTGGTGTCGTCGTAGCCGTGACCGCTGTCGGGATCGAGACCCTTGACGGCGCCGAGCATCTCGGAACCGAACAGGATGTTGTCGGTCGGCACGACGTCGACGAGCAGGTCGATCCCCGCCTGGTGGTACACGCACGTGTCGAAGAAGACGTTGTCCATCAGCTCGTCGAGCAGCGACCAGTCGGCACCGTCGCCGCCACCTCCCTCACGGTCGGCGGCGCGGGCGCTCTCGGCCATGCCCTTGAAGCGACCCCAGTGGTACGGCACCGCGCCGCCACCGTGCGGGATCACCCACCGCATCTCGGGAAAGTCGCGGAACAGCCCCGACGTCATCGCCTGCACGAACGCCGTCGTGTCCGCACCGAGGTAGTGCGAGCTCGTGACGTGGAAGTTGGGGTTGCACGTGGCGCTGACGTGGATCATCGCCGGTACGTCGAGTTCGCACAGCGCCTCGTACAGCGGCCGCCAATACGGATCGAACAGCGGCGGCCCGGTCCACATCCCACCCGACGGGTCGGGGTTGAGGTTGCAGCCGACGAATCCCAGTTCGTCGACGCACCGCCGGAGTTCTCGGATCGACCCCTCGACGCCCACGCCGGGCGATTGCGGGAGCTGACACACCGGTGCGAAGTTCGTCGGGTACAGCTCGCAGATGCGGGCGATCAGGTCGTTGCAGTGTTCGGTCCAGAAGCGGCTCGTGTGCTCGTTGCCGATGTGGTGCCCCATCCAGGACGCGCGCGGCGAGAACAGCGTGAGATCGATGTCGCGTTCGCGCTGGAGTCGGAGTTGGTTGCCCTCCAGACTGTCGCGTAGCTCGTCGTCGGTGATCGACAGCACGGCCTTGTCGCCGACATGGCCGGGATCGGCCCGCAGTGCGTCCTGCTGGGCCTCGCGGTAGTCACCGAGCTGCTGCGGCGCGGTCGTGTAGTGGCCGTGGCAGTCGATGATCATCCCGACCGCATTCTGGTGGTCGACTTGCCGGATTGTCAACAATCGTGGAAGCCTGACCCGGTGACGATCACGACCCACGTGGCCATCGTCGGCGCGGGCCCTGCCGGCTCGTTGCTGTCGCACCTGCTCCATCGGGCGGGCGTCGAGACGGTCGTGGTCGAACGCTCGAGTCGCGAACACGTGCTCGGCCGTATCCGCGCCGGGGTGCTCGAGTGGGGGTCGGTCGAGGTGCTCCGCGGAGCGGGATTGGCCGAGCGGATGGACGCCGAGGGGCACGTCCATGACGGCGCTGCGCTGGTCTGGGGCGGTCGAGAGCCGTTCTTCATCGACATCGATCGGCACGTCGGCTCGCACTTCATGTCGTACGGGCAGACGAAGATCCAGGAGGACCTCTATGCAGCGGCCGATGCGCGCGGTGGCGCCATCGTGTTCGAGGCCGCCGGGGTCGAGGTCCACGACCCGACGAGCGCTCGGCCTTCGATCACGTTCGAGGTGGGTGGTGTCGCCGAACGGGTCGAAGCCGACTTCGTCGTCGGTTGCGACGGCTACCACGGCGCCGCCCGCCCCGCCATCCCCGGACACGTGTTGCGGACCTACGAGAAGGAGTATCCGTTCGGCTGGCTCGGGGTCATGTCGGAGACACCGCCGCTGCCCGACCTCGTCTACGCGAACCACGAACGTGGCTTCGCGCTCGCGTCGCAGCGCAGCCCGACGCTCAGTCGCTACTACGTGCAGTGCTCGCTCGACGACTCGCTCGACGACTGGTCCGACGATCGTTTCTGGTCGGAGTTGACGACGCGGCTCGGGTCGTCGGTCGGCGACCGGGTCGTCACCGGTCCGACGATCGAGAAGTCGATCGCGCCGCTGCGCAGCTTCGTCGCCGAACCGATGCGCTACGGCAACCTGTTCCTGGCCGGCGATGCCGCCCACATCGTGCCGCCGACCGGGGCCAAGGGACTCAACCTGGCGATCTCCGACGTGCACTACCTCGCGCGTGCGCTCGCCGACCACTTCGTGTCCGGCGACGACGGCTACCTCGATCGCTACTCCGAGATGGCGTTGCGCCGGGTGTGGGGTGCGGTGCGGTTCTCGTGGTGGATGACGATGCTGATGCACCGGTTCCCCGATCAGACCGAGTTCGAACAGCGCGCACAGGAGGCGGAACTCGACTACCTCGCGTCGTCGATCCACGCCCAGGCCTCCGTCGCCGAGCAATACGCCGGGCTGGCCTTCGAGGACTGAGCGCTCGCTGCGACACACGGCCCGGCACTACGGTGCAGCCTCGTGTCGGTGCTGTCGCGTGTGCTGTCCGCCGCTGCGGCCGGGTACCTCCTGGGCACGTTCCCGACCGCCGACCTCGTCGCGAGGCGCCACGGGTCCGTCGACCTGCGAACGAGCGGCACCGGCAACCCGGGCACTGCCAACGCCATGAACGTGCTCGGGAAACGGGCGGGGGCGCAGGTGCTGGTCGGTGACGTCGCCAAAGGGGCAGCCGCGTGCGCCGTCGGAGCACTCGCGGCCGGCCCGATCGGTGCCCACGTCGCCGGCACCGCGTCCGTCGTCGGGCACTGCTACCCCGTGTGGAACGGGTTCCGGGGCGGCAAGGGTGTCGCCACGAGCGTCGGCCAGTGCCTGGCCACGTTCCCCGCCTACTTCCCGATCGACGCCGCCGTCGCCGTCGTCACGGCCGCCAACCCCCGTTGGAGTCGACGGGCCTACGCCGCGACCGTCGCCTCGTCGGTGTGCTGGGTGGTCGGCGGGTTCGTGTGGTGGGCGCGCGGCATGCGCAACCTGTGGGGCCCGAAGCCGTCGCTCGCCATGCCGGTCGCCTCGGCGGTGAGCAGCGCCGTCATCATCCGACGCTTCATCGAGGCCGGGCGGACGAACGATCCGATCGGCTCGAACGAACCCGGATGAGGTACGCGTGAACGGCCGACGGATCGGCATCGTGACCGACTCGAGCAGTCAGATCACCGCCGACCTCGTCGAACGGTTCGGGATCGAGGTCGTGCCGATGACGGTGACGATCGACGGCGTCGACCACCTCGAAGGCGTCGACCTCGATGCCGACGCGTTCTACAGGGCGTTCGATGCGAGCGGGACACCCGAGGTCACGACGAGCCAACCGTCGCCCGGTCGGTTCGCCGAGACCTATGCAGGGGTCGCGGCGCGCGACGTCGATCACATCGTGTCGCTCCATCTCAGTGCCACGATGTCGGGCACGGTCGACAGCGCACGGCTGGCGGCGAGGTCGTCACCGGTCGAGGTGACCGTGATCGACACCGGGACCGCGAGCTTCGGCGTGGCGGTGTGTGCCTGGGCCGCCGGGATCGCCATCGATCGCGGCGCGAACATCGGCGACGTCGAACGTCGGATCGCCGGTCTCGTCCCCCGGATCGCGACCGCGTTCCTGGCCGGGGTGCCGCTGCTGACCGAACGCGGGGGCAGGGCTGCCGGCATCGACCTGAACGACGACGAAGGCATCGCCGTGCTGGGTATGGCCGGTGGCACACTCGAGGTCCTCGAGCGGGTCACGACCGTGGACGACGCCGTCGATGCCATGGCGACCTACGCGTGGGCGTGGGGCGACGACGTCACCGTGGCGATCGGCACCGCCGATGCCCCGAGCGTGCTGCTCGCCGAGCGCCTCGAACGAGCACTGACCGGCATCGATGCGATCGACCACGTGCGCCACTACCGGGTCGGTCCGAGCGTCGGCGCCCACACCGGGCCCGGCACGTTCGGACTGTTCGTGTTCCCGACGATCCGCTGACGTCGACGATGCGCCCGGACCGTGAGCCGACGGGCGAACTGCCACCAATCGTCACGGCGCACCCGAGCGGAACGACGAGGGGCGTAGCGAGCTCTCCGCTGAGCGCGGCGCCCTGGCAGAATTCGGTGATGTCAGTGCCTCACCGTCGCGGTGGTCCAACCGCGGAACGCGCTCTGCGACGTCGTCGCCAACGTGGCGTTCCACGCCGCAGCGGTCGCAGAAGTCGACGCACGAGTCGTGGTGTTTCCCGAGCTCTCGCTGACGGGCTACTCGATCGAGGCCGAACCGATCGCGCCGGCGGACGCGCGCCTGGCGCCGATCGTCGCTGCCTGCGAGGCGTCCGGGTCGATCGCGTTCGTCGGTGCGCCGATCAGCGGCTCCGACGGTGCGGAGTTCATTGCGATCCTGGCGATCGATGCCGGCGGCGCGTCCGTGGTGTACCGGAAGATGTGGCTGGGCGGCGACGAGCCGTCCCGGTTCACACCTGGCGTCGAACCATCGGTGGTCGACGTCGACGGGTGGCGGCTCGGGCTGGCGATCTGCAAGGACACCCGGATCGCCGAGCATGCCGAAGCGGTCGCCGCGCTGGGCATCGACGCCTATGTCGGCGGCATCTGCGAGTCGGCAGACGCCCACGAGGAACCCGAACGTCGGGCACGCGTCGTCGCAGACCGGTTCGGTGTGTGGGTCGCGCTGGCGAGCTTCGCCGGACCGACGGGCGGAGGCTTCGACGCAACGGCCGGCCACTCCGGCGTGTGGCGTCCCGACGGGACGGCAGCGGTCCAACTCGACGAGCGGCCCGGTCGGATCGGCTGCGCCGAGATCGAACGCGTCCGTCTCGGCCGGGCGACCTCACCAGCACGCTGACGATCCTGTTGCCGTCGACCTCACGGCTGGCGTCGACGGCATCGACCAGGTGATCCACGTCCGGATCGCTCCGAGTGTCCGCGCCCCATCGCACACCGGGCCTGGCACGTTCGGATCGTTCGTGTCCCGACGATCAGGTCGCCGCGAGCGGCTTGGCCAGCATGGCGACCGTGACGTCGTCGTCCTTCTCCCGTCGGCCGACCTCGTCGAACCCCAGACCGGCGTGGAACGCCAGCGACCGGTCGTTGCGAGGACGCAGGTTGACCTCCAGGAGGAAGTGCCGGGCAGTCGGACACCGTTCGGGCACGAGCCGCTCGACCTCGGTGTACATCGCTCGACCGAGACCGCGCCGCTGGAACGCCGGCGAGATCGCCACACGATCGAGGTACACGAAGTCGTCGTACCGCTCCGCGAACCAGGCGTAGTTCGACGAGCCGTAGTCGGCGCCGGGCGGGAGCACGAGACAGAATCCGGCGATCCCGCCGTCGACGACGGCAACGAGTGAAATCGTCGACTCGGCCGCGATGTGGGCGAGCTCGTCGGGACCGACGCTACCGACCGCCGGCACCTCGGCCTGGTTGATCGCGTGGACGGCCGCGAGATCGTCGGGTCGGTACCCCCGGATCGTCATCCCGCCGACGCTACCGACCGACCGTCTCGATCGACCGGACGAGCGTCGTGACGTCGAACCAGGGTTCGAAACCCAGCCGTCTCAGGTTGCGTTCGGACGCACCACCGCGGACCGTCGTCGACGTTGCGATCGCACAACCTGCCTCCCGTGCCCGACCCAGTCGATGGTCGACCAGCGCGGTCTGGACGCCGCGACGACGCTCGCTCGGCAGGGTCGACATCCCGCCCAGTGTCGCGATGCCGCTGCGGATCGACATCGTCGCGCACCCGATCGGGCGCCCGTCGCCTGCGTCGCGGGCGAGCACGAATCCGTCACGGTCGACGATCGCCGCCGCGGCCGCGAAGGCATCGCTCGCCCGTCTCGCCGCCGGCAGGTCATACCCCCACCCGGCCGCCGCGACCGCCTGCCACACCGTCACCTCGGCCGGCTCGACGATGACATCACGCGGTACCTCGTCAGGCGGCGCGACGAGGTCGTGCCGGAGTGCGACGACCGCTCCGGCCGCGACATAGCCGCGCTCGGCGGCGAGGTCCATCAGCGCCGGCGCCGTGGACGAGGTCACCTCGATCGACGCCGGGACGCCGACGGCAGAACTCCGCTGCTCCAGTGTCGCGAAGTCGTCGGTCGTCATCGTGGTGTCGATGCCCGCTGCGAGCGCACGATTGACGTACAGGCCGCGACCCCAGAGCACGGCGCGACCGCCGGCGAGCTCGAACGTCTCCGAGCCCCATGACGGATCGTGGTCGCGCAGCACCGTGGCGAACGCCGCAGCGGTGTCGGCCCACGCGTGCAGTACCGGTCGGATCATCGCGTCAGTCTGACGGAACTGCTTGACTTCAACCGCTGTTGAAGCCGTACGGTTCCTCCCCGTGAACGTCCGTCCCGCCGCCGCCGTCGGCACGCTCGAACCCCGACCGGAGCGAACATCGTGACCACCGCACCCGCGACGGGTAGCGTGACCCGCCGCATGACTCCCCCCGGCGGTGACGCCCTCATCAAGGCGCACCAGCTGGTGAAGCGATTCGGCGACTTCGTCGCGGTCGACGGCATCGACGTCGAGGTCCGCCCCGGCGAATCGTTCGGGTTCCTCGGCCCGAACGGGGCCGGCAAGTCGTCGACGATGCGGATGATCGGCTGTGTGTCACCGGTGACCGAGGGCCACCTCAGCATCTTCGGCCTCGACCCGGCCCGCGACGGCAAGCAGATCCGGGCCCGGATGGGGGTGGTCCCCCAGCTCGACCAGCTCGACGAACAGCTCACCGTCGAGGACAACATGGTGCTGTACGGGCGCTACTTCGACATCCCCCGGGCGGAGTGCCGGCGGCGGACGAAAGAGCTGCTCGAATTCGTGCAACTCGCCGATCGCGCCAAGAGCCGGATCGAGCCGCTGTCGGGAGGCATGAAGCGTCGCGTCACGATCGCCCGCTCGCTCATCAACGAGCCCGAGCTGCTCCTGCTCGACGAACCGACGACCGGCCTCGACCCGCAGGCCCGGCACGTACTCTGGGACCGCCTCTACCGTCTGAAGCAACGCGGGGTCACCCTCGTGCTGACCACCCACTACATGGACGAGGCCGAACAGCTCTGCGACCGACTCGTCGTGATGGACCACGGCAAGATCGTCGCCGAGGGCTCGCCACGAGACCTCATCACCACGCACTCGACCCGCGAGGTGCTCGAACTCCGCTACCCGGCCGGCACCAACGAGGAACGTTCGGCTGAGGTGGAGGGCATCGGTGATCGCAGCGAGCTCCTCCCCGACCGGGTGCTGATCTACGCCGACGACGGCGAGGCCGCACTCCACGAGGTGCACGCCCGCAACAGCATGCCCGAGTCGGCGTTGGTGCGGCGCAGCTCGCTCGAGGACGTGTTCCTCCGGCTCACCGGCCGGACACTGGTGGACTGACATGTCGTGGACTGACATGTCGTCGACGGACATGGCTGGACCGACGTGACCACGCCGGCCGCGATCCGCGTCTGGGAGAGCCACTTCACGCTGTACCGGACCATCTGGCGCTCGAACGTGATGGGTGCGGTGCTCCAGCCGTTCCTGTACCTGCTGGGGATGGGCCTCGGGGTCGGCGCACTCGTCAACCGCAACGAGTCCTCGGAGCAACTGCTCGACGGGCTCACGTACTTCGAGTTCCTGGCCCCTGGTCTGCTCGCGACGACCGGCATGATGATCTCCGCACAGGAGTCGCTCTGGCCGGTGCTCGGCGGGTTCAAGTGGCAGCGCACGTTCCACGCCCAGGCCGCGAGCCCGCTCAGCCCCGGCCAGATCACGGGTGGTCTCGCCCTGTGGCAGACGACCCGGTCGTTCATCTCCGTGTCGGGCGTGGCGGCGGTGCTGCTGTTCTTCTCCGAGACACGATCGCCCGGCTTGGCGCTCGCCGTGCTGTTCGGCGCGCTCACGGGTGTCGCGTTCGCAGCACCGATCACGGGATGGACCGCGACGCGTGAACGTGAGGCGTCGTTCCCGACGATCCTCCGATTCGGCATCATCCCGCTGTTCCTGTTCGGCGGTGCGTTCTTCCCGCTCAGCCAGTTGCCCGACTGGATCGAGCCGCTTGCCAAGGTCACCCCGCTCTGGCACGGCGTCGAGCTGTGCCGCAACGCCGTGCACGACCGCCTCGGCGTGACCGAGGCGGTCGTCCATTGCGCCGTGCTCGGCGCCTACGCACTCGGCGGATGGCTCGTCGCCCGGTGGGCGTTCGCGAAGCGGTTGGCGGCATGACCCTGTCCGAACTCCCGTTGCGGATCATCCCGCTGCAGGTGCTGCAGGCGCGACGCCCGCACCGACTGCTCGAACGGCATTGGATCATCAACCGGTCGGGCGGATGGATGATCGTCGTGTCCGGCTTCTTCGAACCGCTGTTCTACCTGCTGTCGATCAGGGTCGGGTTCGGCGCCCTCGTCGGCGACGTGACCGACGGCGACCGGATCATCTCCTACGCCGAGTTCGTCGCGCCGGCACTGATGGCCGCGTCGGCCATGAACGGTGCCGTGTTCGAATCGACGATGAACATCTTCTTCCAGCTCAAGTACGACAAGGTCTACGACGCGGCGCTGGCGACGCCGCTCACGTCGGGCGACGTCGCGCTCGGCGAGATCCTGTACGCCACGTTCCGTGGTTCGCTGTACTCGGTGGCCTTCCTGGTCACCCTCGTCGCACTCGGGATGGCCCAGTCGCCGTGGGTCGTGCTGGCGGTGCCCGTCTGTGTGCTGATCGCACTCGCGTTCAGTGCGGTCGGCATGGCGACGACCACGTTCATGCGATCGTGGGCCGACTTCGAGTACGTGCCGTCGATCACGCTGCCGATGTTCCTGTTCTCCGCCACGTTCTATCCGCTGTCGAGCTACGGCGACTGGGGATGGGTGGTGCAGCTGAGCCCGCTGTACCACGGTGTCGCACTGGTGCGCGGCGCCAGCTTCGGTGAGTGGAGCTGGGCGTACCTCGCCCACATCGGTGTGCTGGTCACGATGCTCGTCGCAGGTCTCGCGGTCGCGGCCCGACGCATCGAGCGGCTGCTGCTGCCGTGATCCCTGGTTGACGGGCACGACGCCCGGCGTCGCTGAACGTTCCGCGAACGTCGACCGGGCGGGACCTCGGCGCCGACATCGACGCGTACGCTGACATCATGCTGTTCCGGAAGAAGACCGAGATGATTCAACCGGCCGACGCCCTCCCCGGCCGCGACGAACCGATACCCGTCGTCGCCGACCACGTCGTGCTCGGCACGCCCATCACACCCCCGTTCCCCGACGGTATCGAGACGATCTACGTCGCGATGGGCTGCTTCTGGGGTGCCGAGCGCATCTTCTGGCAGATGGACGGCGTGTACACCACCGCCGCCGGGTACGCCGGCGGGTGGACGAAACACCCGACCTACGAAGAGACCTGCACCGCACAGACCGGTCACACCGAGACCGTGCTCGTCGCGTACGACCCGCAGATCGTCTCGGTCGACGAGCTCATGAAAGCGTTCTGGGAGAACCACGACCCGACCACGCCCAACCGACAGGGCAACGACATCGGCACGCAGTACCGATCGGCGGTGTTCACCACGACCGATGCCCAGCACGCGGCCGTCGAGGCGTCGCGCAGCCGGTACCAGGCGGCGCTGAACCAGGCGGGATACGGCGAGATCTCCACGCAGATCGATCGACTGTCGGATGCCGGCGACGGAGCGTTCTACTACGCCGAGGACTACCACCAGGGATACCTCCACAAGCACCCCGGCGGATACTGCAATCACGGCTTCTGCCAGATCGGGTACGACCTCGACGCACACGGGCAAGGTGCCGCCCGTGCGACGCTCCCCGATTCCTGACGCCCCGTTCGGCCACGCATCGGCGTCGGCCGGTCACCTCGCGCGGTAAGGTGCTCGCCATCGCGGTCGTACGACCGCGGTGCATCACACACGAGAGGGGCCATCGATGGCCGGAATTCTGGACAAGATCAAAGGCATGTTCGCCGGCGCCAAGGACAAGGCGACGGCTGAAGGCGGGCCACTCGACACGCTCGAGGACAAGGCCGGCGAACTGAAGGACAAGGTCGAGGAAGCGATTCCCGGCGACAGCGACGGCGACGGCAAGTAGTCGCCCGGCGGCCGCGCCGCCCGACCGATACCGCGAACGAGCCACCCGGCGACGGGTGGCTCGTTCGCGTTCCGGCATCGGATCCGAGCGTGGTGCCAACGTTCGCCGATCGCTGCGTGAATCCTGCATGTCGCCACGATGTGTGGCCGTTGGACCGGTGAGTCCGACGACGCGTGCGCGCTTCGTCCGCGACTTGCCGTGCATCTTGACGAAACCCGCGTCAAGGCCCACCCGCGTTCTACCGAGGAATGCCGTGATGGCCAATCGTCCGCGGGTGTCGCCCGCGGCGGAGACGGAGTTTCGGCATGACGGACACGATGACACCGCGGCGAGCGGCTCGGTACGACCGAGCCAGCCTTGCGGGATTCTTGCCCGAACCTTGCGCCGATCGCGATGGTCACGGCCGTCGAATTTGGTTACACATGACGCAGTTCACTCCCGCTGAACAGTCGACGGACAACAAGGTCGTCGGCGACGACACCGCCGACACCACGACTCAGGACACGACAGATCCGGTGGTTTGCCGGCGAGCGAGGCGGTACCCGTGAACTTCACGAACAAGATGCGGCGGACACGTCGCCACGAGACGGACGGCCGCTCCCGCGATCGTGGCGTCACACTGATCGAGATCGTGATCACGATCACCCTGTTGGGCGTGATCGTCGTACCGATCCTGGTCGCGGTCGCCACCTCGGTGCGATCGTCTCGCGTCAGCGAAGACTCCGCGCAGGTCGAGACGTTGTTGGTCAACGCCGTCGACCGCGTGAACCGCGCCACCCGCGGCGACTTCCCCTGCAATCTCACCAGCCCGGTGGTCGCCGCCGTCGAGACGGTCGGGTGGCCGGCGTCGAGCGTGCAGGTCGATCACCACTACCTCGACGTGAACGAGGTATGGCAGTCCGACGCGAGCGGCACCGCGTGCCCCGGCGGTGCATTCCAGAACGGCATCGTCCAGCGGATCACCATCACGATCACCAGTCCCGACGAAGGCCTCACCCGATCGCTGCAAGTCATCCGAGGAGACATCTGATGAACGACCATCCCACCACCGACCGGCGCGATCGCGGTATGACCCTGATCGAGTTGCTGATCTCGGTCGCCGTGCTCGGCACGATCGTCGCTGTGCTCGCGTCGGCCGTCATCGTGACGATCCGGCAGCAGCCGGAGACCGAGGGACGCCTCGACGTGGCCCGATGGGAGCAGAGCCTGGCGCTCTGGCTGCCGGCCGACCTGGCGTCGGCGACCGCGGCTCCCAGCGCTGCGGAGAACGACACACCGTGCAGTTCCGACCCGGTCTGCAGCTACGGCTCCAACGCACTGCAGCTCAGCTGGGACGACGGCACCGGAACCACGACCGTCTCGTACCGCTACGGCCCGAGCGTCGACGGCGAGTCGTTCGAACTGCACCGCGTGGTCTGCAAGGGTGGGAGCTGCCGTGACCAGATCGTGCTGCGCGACCTCGCCGTTCCCTCCGACGACGACGGCAATCCGATCGCCTGGGCCGCAGGTGACCCGGTGCCGGACACGGTGATCAACGTCACCGTCCCCCTCGCGGTCGGCTCGAGCGGCATCTGCGATCCGGACGCGGTGCCCGCCGATCCGGACTGTGACGACAACACCCGCGCCCAGCGCGTCATCGTCAATGTCAACGGTTCCCCCGGCACCGACGGCGTCGACCGCAGCAGCACGGTCAGCTTCACCGCCGGAGGTTCGTCGCTCGGGGCCCTCGACCCGGCCACGTTCTCCGGTCCGTCGTTCCTCCAGGCCAACAGCGGCTGTGGGGGCCCGGTCACGCTGATCGTCGACAACTCGAACTCACTCAGCAACAGCGACATCGCGAGCGTCAAGACCGGCGTTCGCAGCTTCGTGAAGGCATTCGACGGGACGCCGACCCAGCTCCAGGTCATCACGTTCGGCACCGTGTCGAAGACGATGGGCACCACCGGCTGGAACAGGTTCTTCGACCTCGCCGATCCCGCCGACGTCAGCACACTGATCGGACCGTCGGGCACCTCCGGTCTCGTGAGCTCGATCGCCCGCGACGGCGGCACCAACTGGGAGGACGCGCTGCACCGCGCCTTCTTCTCCCAGAACGGAACCCCGTACGACGAACTCGGCAACCCGGCGGCACCGACGCCTGAACTGGTCGTGTTCTTCACCGACGGCGTGCCGACCTACGACCGCGACAACTACGACTCGGACTCGAGCTCCTTCGGGCCGCCGTCGATCCCCAGCCGATTCAACGACAATCCCAACGGCTCCGTGTTCGGCGCCCGCGCCTGGTACCGGGCCGACTTCATCGTCGATCAGTTCCGCGACATCCGCATGATCGGTGTCGGTGTCGGTGAGGCGTTCAACGACACCACGACCGTCAACCGGTCCGGCTGGCCGACGACGTCGGGAGGCTGGCAGCACGGATGGTACCAAGACAGCGGTGGCAACTGGCGATACGGCTGGTACCGCGAAGAG